>JAMCQQ010000432.1 GCA_023379515.1 Actinomycetota bacterium | reverse complement strand
TAAAGATCGATTTTTGGGAGGCGGTCCGATTAACTATGCAACATCACCTCAGCTTTTTGCTTGGGCAAATTTTGATGGTGAACATTACCTGTCTATTGCAATATTCGGTTACAAGTATTTAGAACAGGCTTTTTTTCCGGTTTATCCCACTTTAATATCAATTTTTGCACGACCTGATCCTTATAATTTACTTGTATCTCTGATTAATTCCACACTCACCGGATTGATCATTTCTAATGTTTCCTTTGTACTGGCTTTAATATTTCTCTTCGAACTGATCAAAATTGATTTTTCAAAACAAATAGCATATTTGACCATTATTTTAATTTTGATTTTTCCAACCTCGTTTTATTTTGGTGCAGTTTATAACGAATCGCTATTTTTGCTTTTCTCCGTTTTATCTTTTTATAATGCCAGAAAAGGAAATTGGTTGGCTGCAGGAATGTTTGGTATGGTCTCGTCTGCGACTAGAATTTTTGGCATCTTTATTTTGCCAGCACTTTTAATTGAGGCTTGGCAGCAAAGAATACGCTCTCCCAGGATTTTTTGGGTTTTTTTGATTCCAGCGGGTCTCGGGATTTATATGCTCTATCAATTTATCACTGTTGGTGATCCTTTAGCGTTTTATCATTTACAAAAGCTCGTTGGAGAACAGCACCAATCAGGTTTAACGCTTTTACCTCAAGTTTATTACAGGTATATAAAGATGATTTTTACTGTTAATCTTCAAAATCCAATTTTTCAGACAATCGTCCTAGAATTTATAGTGGGAATATTATTTTTCTTGCTGCCTATTTATGGTTATTTTAAAAAAATAAGACTTTCATATCTGGTTTATGCCATGTTGGGTTTTTTAACTCCAACTATCCAAGGAAGTTTTTCATCTGTTCCGAGATATGGTATGTTTTACTTATCATCATTTTTAGCAGCAGCTATTTGGTTTGGCGGTTTACCAAAATTAATTAGGTTCTTATTACTTGTTTTATTGTTTTTTGGTTTGATTATCGAAACAGCTTTTTTCTTAAGAGGATATTGGATAGCATGAGAAAGCGTATTAGGCAGATAGTCTTACACCCCTTATTTTCCGGCAGCGTCACAATGATTATCGGTTCAAATACTGTTAATGTCATAAATTACATATATCACTTTGTTTTGGGAAGATTACTAGGACCTGCCGGTTACGGAGAGTTAGTTGCACTCATTTCCGTAATAGGTCTTTTGGGTGTCATACCAGGTTCCTTAAGTTTGGTAATAATTAAGTCTGTTTCTGCTGCAAAAGATCAAGATCAGATAACGATTTTGACTGATTGGTTGAAGGATAGAAGTTTCAAGATATCCTTATTTCTTTTTATCTTAATTGCGATTGTTTCGCCACTGATTGTTTCTTTTTTGCGTGTGAGTCAAATTTGGTATGTTTTACTTATTGGAATTTCCTTCTTATTCTCTTTGCCGGCACTAGTTAACAGGTCTATCCTACAGGGATTATTAAAATTTAAGGCGGCGATAGTGTCTATTTTGGTAGAGAATGCGGCTAAATTAATACTGGCGGCTGTTTTAGTCTATGTAGGTTTTGGTATTGGTGGAGCAGTGATGGGTTTAGTAGTTGCAGTAATTCTAGGGTGGTATTTGAGTGAGATTTATTTGAAGCACCCGAAAGTAGATAAGAATGCTAGTGTACAGGATATGCGCTCCATGGTTTTATTTGCTCTTCCTGTAATGATTCAATCATTTGCCATTACTTCACTCTACTCATCGGATGTAATACTGGTAAAGCATTTTTTTTCTTCTCATGATGCTGGAATTTACAGTGCTATATCAACTTTGGGGAAAATAATCTTTTTTGGTGCCGGTCCAATTGGGGCAGTGATGTTTCCTATAGTTGCCAGAAGACAATCTAGAGGCGAAGACTACAAACGGGTTTTTGTCTATAGCTCTTTAGCTACAATAATTCTGTCTGTTGTGATACTCTTGATCTATTGGATGTTGCCTTCGTTTGTTATTACGTTGTTATATAATTCCTCTTACCTTGAGGCAAAGAATCTTCTTTTCTGGTTTGGACTGTTTATGAGTTTATTTACATTGTCCTCACTCCTGATCAATTATAGCTTGTCTTTAGGCAGAACTAAGGTAGTGCTGTTTCCTTTATTTGCAGCACTTATACAAATAGCAGTGATTTCAATTTCTCACCAAAGCCTGTATTCAATAATAATAGCCTCAACGCTAGTTATCGTTTTGCTGCTTATCTCTCTTCTTGTATACTTAAGTTTTGGAAAGGGGTCCTTGTGGAAATAGAACTGGTTTCTTTAATAGTTCCGGCATACAAACAGGAAAAAACAATAGCTAATGACTTGAAGCGTATTCAGGGTGTCTTAGATAAACTTCGTTATCCATCGGAGCTAATTTGTGTCGTAGATGGGGGAGACGATGATACGCTTAGTAACGCCCAGAAGTATGCGAAAAATTATCCCAATATTAAGGTGATTGGTTATGATACTAACAAGGGTAAAGGATATGCTGTGCGTTTTGGAATGGGGCAAAGTACTGGTGATATGATTGGTTTTATCGATTCAGGGATGGATTTAAATCCTAACGGCCTTTCGCTGCTGTTAGAACACTTTGAGTGGTATAACGCGGATATTATAGTCGGTTCGAAGAGACATCCTGCTTCCAAAGTATATTATCCTTGGCAAAGAAGAATTCTATCGATGGGTTATCAAATTTTAGTTTGGTTGCTGTTTGGGTTGAAAACCCGTGATACTCAAGTGGGGATGAAATTTTTTAGAAGAGAAGTGCTGGAAAAAGTACTACCGAGACTTTTGGTAAAGCGGTTCGCTTTTGATGTTGAAATCTTAGCTGTAGCCAATTATTTGGGGTACAAAAGAATTTTTGAAGCGCCTATCGATATCACACTGCGCTTTGGAGGTGCCTCTACTCTTACCAGTCAGCAATTTCTAAGGACAGTTTTTGCTATGCTTGTGGACACTCTGGCAGTTTTCTACAGGTTGAAAATATTAAATTATTATTCGGATAAGAATAAACGAAAATGGAGATTTGACCCGGAGTTGAATTTCAGAATAAATGTTGGATGAAAATTTTACAAATTGTTATTATAGTTGTTGGTTTTTTTGTATGGGTATTGCCGAATCATGTTTTAGCTAAAACAGAATCCCTCCAATTTATAAATATAGTTAATCCGGTTCGTATATCTGCATATACTAAGGATCCTAAAGCAAGTTTAAAATCTCAGTATTCCGAAGTTACAAAAAGACACCTCCCGGCAACCTGGCTTTTTACTTATGACGTAATGCAAAACGATGGAGTTAATTCTGTTGCTAAAACAATGGATCAAAATCAAGAATTAGGTCTTTTTTTAGAGGTGACGCCACTTTTTGCACGGGATGCGGGTGTAACTTACAATCAAACAGATTCTTGGCATAGATCGAATTCACTTTTTTTGTCAGGATACACGCAAGATGACAGGAAAAAGTTAATTGATCAGATTTTTAATAAGTTTAAAGAAAAATTTGGCTTTTATCCTGTTTCTGTAGGATCCTGGTGGACTGATAGTTTTTCCCTAGAATATATGAAAAATAAATATGGCATTACTGCAAATTTGACTTGCGCTGATCAGTTTGAGACTGATGGGTACCATATATGGGGTCAATATTGGAGTACACCTTTTTTCCCAAGTAAATATCATGCCGGCGTACCTGCAAATGACATAAGTTCTAAACTTGATTTGGTGACTATGCAATGGGCAGCGAGAGATCCTTTAAACGGCTACGGTAAACGACCTGCCAGTCTTTTTAGCACTCAGGATTACCAGGTAGATGATTATTTTCAGAAGTTAATCCGGTTCTATACTCAGAAAAATAACAATCAATTTGGGCAAATCACAATTGGATTGGAAGGAGATTTTATTCCGGAGACGTATGCAGGTGTTTTTGCAAGACAACTTGATTTTGCTTTAGATATGAAAAATAGAGGACTTGTTGATGTGGTAACAATGAAAGATTTTGCAAGTTGGTATAGAAAAACCTTTACTACAGTTTCACCACCGCAGATTTTTGAATTAGATGATTTGTTGGGAAAAAAGATTAAGGCGATTTGGTATCAATCACCGTTTATAAGAGTTTATTTAACTTACAATTACGAGACTTATGAAACAAAATTTTTAGATCTTCGATTTTATTTTAATAACTTTGAAGAACCGTATTATATTTCTCCTAATCGTGATCCTGATCTATTTATCAATATACCATCTATTATTGATTCAGCTAGTGACGAGAAAGAAGCGTGGATTGTTTTAAATAAAAAATTGGAAGAAATAAATGTTAACGGTAATGATTTAGTTTTGAAATATCAGGATGGAATTTTTATCAAATTATCGAAAGATAATTTAACTTTTTCAGGGAAGATAAACCAAATACCAAAGGCTTTAACTAATACGCCTGTTGCTGAAATAACTAAACAAGGCAATATTTTTTCAATATCTCCCAAAAAAAGTTGGATTTTTCCTCAGGATGGATTAGTATTCAGAGATTTAACTCCTGAAGCTACAAACTTTCTAAAACAGCGAAAGATTATGATTGTGGAAATTATAATTTCACTTGTATTTATAACTGCCTTATTTTTTATTAGAAAAAGAGGCTTATCTAAGAGCAGACGCCTTTTTGCAGCAAGCATAATATTATCAATAATTTTTGGTATATTTTTTTGGTACAATTTTAATACCCGAAATTACTTTGTATCTCAATCAGAGCTGGATGCACTGGTACGCTTATCATTAATGCCGGATGGTAAAATCGTAGTTTTCGATAGAGTTTGTTTGCAATGCTCATTTCACACAAAATACTTACCTGCAATTTTTTCCAATAAACGAAATTATGTAGCTGATGTATCTAAAAAGAAAGTCGTGTATAATTCTTCAGTATTTACTGCTAAAACCAGGGAAGAAGCGAGGAAAGAATTAGCCAAGCTTAAAGCGAGCTATATTTATGTAGTAAGATTTGAGGATTATAGAGAGATAGTCCCATTTTCGCCGGGAGATCTTAATCTTGAAGAAATTTATTCTAATGCGAATGCAACGATTTGGAGGATAAGGAAAAATTGAATATCTTAATTTTATCTTGGAGGGGCCCGGGTCATCCGAATGCTGGAGGTGCTGAAATTTCAACCCATGAACATGCTAAGCGGTGGGTTAGATCAGGTCATAAGGTCACGCTTTTTACCGCCTATTATAAGGGAGCAAAAAAAGAGGAGATAATTGACGGAGTAACTGTGAGGAGACAAGGACGGCAATTTATTGAGGTTCAGTGGCTGGCTTTTTACTGGTATTTATTTAAAGCTCATCCCGAATTTAATTTGGTGGTTGACCAATTTCATGGTATCCCATTTTTTACTCCTTTATACGTAAGAAAAAAAAAGCTTGCATTCATTCATGAAGTTACTAAAGAAGTATGGCATCTAAATCCCTGGCCATGGCCATTTTGTCTGGGACCAAAAGTATTTGGCCCGCTGATTGAACCGCTTATATTTAAGTTATTCTATAGGAATATTCCATTTATGACAGTTTCCGAATCAACGAGAAAGGACTTGATAGAATGGGGGATCCCCAGGCAAAACATAAATATAATTCATAATGGTATAAGAACTCCGAAAATGTTTTTCCCTAAAAAACAAGCAAAAAAAACAATAACGTTTCTGGGAGCTTTGGCAAAAGATAAAGG
>JAMCQQ010000431.1 GCA_023379515.1 Actinomycetota bacterium | reverse complement strand
TCAGTTAACCAGTCAGGAAAAGAATATTATGGCTTGTCTGGTTGAGGGTCTATCTAATAAAAAGATTACACAAAAGTTGGTAAATTCCATTATCAAAATAAGTAATTGCATCATTTACTGAAAAATAAATTATATCTCCATTTTCATCAATCAGGCTTGATTTGATTTTTGTGGTTCCCAAATCAAAACAAAGATAATTACTCATGATATTCTCCTGCCAGTCCCATAGATGTATATTCCTTATAAAGATATTTGATTGTTTTTGACTGGTTAATCAACCAGCTTATTCTTTATGGCTATTGAAACAGCTTCAGCCCTGTTGGAGGCCCCAAGCTTACTCAATATATTGCTTACATGGAATTTCACCGTAGAAAGACTTAATACCAACTTTTGTGTAATCTTTTTATTAGATAGACCCTCAACCAGACAAGCCATAATATTCTTTTCCTGACTGGTTAACTGATAGTCTATAACCGAGGGGTTTTTAAGATTTGAAATTAAAAAATCGCTTGCTTCAGAAGATAATGTCGATTTTCCTTTATCAGCATCTCTTATGGTTGCTACCAGACTATCGCCGGATATATTTTTTAAGACATACCCTATTGCTCCGGCTTTTAAAGAATCTTCTATAAGTTTTTTATCTATAAAACTGGTCAAAGTAACTACTTTAATAGATGGCCAGTTTTTGAGTATCTTTTTAGTTGCTTCTATGCCGTTAACTTCAGGCATAATTAAATCCATAAGGACTATGTCAGGCTTACATTTTTCGCACATTTCTAATGCTACTTTACCGTTTTCTGCTTCTCCGGTTACTTCTATGTCGTCATAAACTCCAAGCAGAGTATTTATGCCATGTCTTACCAGTGGATGATCATCAACTATTAATACTTTTATCATTTTCAATTACTTCTTTTTATTATTGACCGTATTTTTAGTACTATCACCTTTTATGCTTTCAAAATATTATATACCAACTCCAAATGAAGTGGAATACATTCCTTTTTATGTTAGCATCTAAAATTTCGTGATAAAAAATAAATTGATAAGCCAGGATGGGTATTGAGAAAACCATTTGAAGGCTTAAGCGGGCATGGTTCCTTAAAAAAAGTTATTAAAAATATAAAATTTATGATATATTGTTTCTATTAATTTGTTGTTTTTTATTGTAAATAACAGTAATCTTTGTACCCTTACCCGGTAAACTATCTATAAATATCGATGCCCCTATAAGCTTGGCTCTTTCTCTCATTATGGTCAATCCCAAATTTGTTAAGGCTATTTTTTTATTATCAAAACCGCACCCATTATCTGTTATATCCATATATAATTTGTCCGGAAATATTTTTAAAACCAGAGTGGCCTTGGTTGCGTGAGAATGTTTAATTATATTATTTAATGCTTCCTGTGCAATACGATAACAACCAAGCACAATCTTGGGTGAAAATTTGTACTCTCCGTTTGTTATTAATTCTATTGGGATTTTGGATCTGGCTCCAATGAATTTTACCATTCCATGCAGCAGATTTCCAAGATCTTCATCCCTGATAGCTGAAGGTTTTAATTCGTAAAGCAAAACACGCATTTCTGTAAGGGCAACATTATTTAGCTTTCTCACTTCCTCCAATCTCTCAATTACAGCTTCCGGATTCTTTTCCCATAATTTAGGAATCACTTCTGCAATCAGATTTGCCGAAAAAAGGGTTTGAGTTACAGTATCATGCAATTCTCTTGCCAATTTACTTCGTTCTTCATTTAAGTTTTTTTCTTTTCTTATTTTATTTTGTAATCTATCAGCTTTTTTTTTTGCTTGTTATATCTCTTCCATAGACATTAAAATAATCACAATCTTTTACCGGCATAATAATAAATTCATAAATTAATTTGTTGATCTTGATTTCGACTGTTTCTAATTTAACATTTTTATTTTTTTCCCAACCTGAAACTGAATCATGTATAACCTTCAGGAATTTTCTTTTTTTCTCATTGCCTAGTTGCTGCAATAAATTTTTGGCTGGCTCATTTGCGTAAATAATTAAATTTTCATTATTCATTCTCATTACAGGATTTGGATTCTCTGATGGAAATCTTGACAAGCTCTCTATTTTTTTTTCATTCTCTTTCCTTTCTGTAATATCAGAAAATATAGCTGCAAATTTTCCTTTGGAGGGAGAAAAAACTGAAACTGAAAAATATTTTTTCATAGGAGAAAAAAAAGTTTCGAATCTGGCAGGTTCTCCTGAATCTGCAACTTGTTCATAAATGTTTATGTAAGGAGAAAGACCTGTTTTGAAAACTTCCGAAGTCTTTTTACCGATAACCTGATCTCTTTCAAGACCCAATATGGACAGGTAGGCATTATTTACATCAATAATTCTAAGGTCTGCTGGCTTATTTGATTTATCATATATTATTTCATTAAGACTGGCACCTTCATTCATCGAATAATAAAGTGAACGAAATTTTTCTTCACTTTCTCTTATATCTTTTTCGCTCTGTTTTAATTTGAAGAAGAGTAAATCAAGAGGCTGAGAGAATCCTGTCTCAATAATAGCTTTGTAGATTAGAAAAAATGACAGAATTTTAAAAAAATGTCCCAACTGATTAAATAAACCATATACGTCCAAATACAAGGTAAAAGACAGCTCCGATAGAATAGTTATGGCTAAAGAAGATATAATCAAAATATAAACCGTTCGGTTGAATTCTTTCCGGTACAGATAAAGAAAAAATATTACTATTATTAATATAAAAGATATTATATATTCACTTGCGATTTTAAATGTTGTAAGTCCTGTTCCTTCCACATAGCTGACAGGGAAAATTTTCCAATAAAATATGAACAATAAAATCAAAATTGTAACAATCAGATAACAGATAAGCTGAATTTTATAATTTAATCTTCTTGTGATAAAAAATACAGCAAGCAGCAGAGAGATGCTCTCAAGATATCTTGCAGAAATCCAGAGTTGAGTTGCAAGGTTTGAACCTGTAAAGCTTGTAAATATACCCATTCCCTTGTAGGAAAGAGCGTGGAATAAATCCACTAGTCCCACAAAAAAATATGCAATTCCAACAAATAGAAGATAATTATTGTCTAAAAATTTTTTAGAATTCCAGGCAATTATAAATATTCCGAAAGCAATGATAATGCTGAATAACTCTACAAAATTGTGATACAGAACATAGCTGTATAAGCTTATAAAATAAAGGCCAGTAATTGATATCAGGCCGAATATAATACTTAAATAATTTTTTTTAAAAAA
>JAMCQQ010000430.1:4256-5707 GCA_023379515.1 Actinomycetota bacterium | reverse complement strand
AGACTCTTTATGATAATAGGCAGTAAAAATATAAGGTGCATGATATGCGAAAGAATTAATCCGCTTACGCCCAGCGATAATACCGGAATACCAAATTTTGATTCTTCTTTATTTAAATGAATGCCTAAAAATATTAAAGGCAAGAAGGTAAAAACAAAAGCAATGCCCATAGAACCACCGACAAATATAATTAAAAAATGATAAGGTAGCCAAAGATATAATATAGAGGATAAAGTAGCTGCAAGCCTATTTTTAAGAAAGGTACTTACAAAAAAATACATAGTGATACCTGAACTTATATAAGATAAAAAGAAAAGGCTTTTTATAGTGCCGGGAATATCAAACCCGGTCTTTAAAAGGGGAATACTAATAATCCAAGGTAAGTGATAAGAAAAAGAAAAAAGTGGATATCCGAAGCCATTGGCAAGTGTTGAGACCCAATAGGGGGGAAATTGGCCATCATTTACTCCTTGGGAATAATAATATAACCTTACTACTTGATGCCAAATATCATGTGCAGTGAAAAGTCCAGGATGAAAAAGCGCCTTCGTGCCTAAAAATGAAAAGATTGCAACAATAATTAGATAAATCCAATTAGAACCTAATTTTTTCATAGACTCTTTATGATAATAGCTTTTCTGAAGATAAATTGCTAACATTAATCTGGTAATCTAAATGAAATTAAAGGTATATTTATTCCTAATTTTAATAGTTTTTTTGGCATTTTTTTTAAGGTTTTACCGGATTACTCAGGATCCACCTGCTTTAAATTGGGATGAAGTTTCTATCGAATATAATGCCTATTCTATTTTAGAGACTGGTAAAGACGAGTGGAACCAACCTTTTCCGGTACATTTTAAAGCTTATGGTGAATACAAATTACCTGTACAAATTTATGCAAGTATTCCAGGGATATATTTTTTTGGCCTTAATGAATTAGGAGTTAGAATTACTCCGATAATATATGGGACACTCACTGTTTTGGTAATGTTTTTTCTGGGAAGGGCTTTATTTGCAAGCGAGCTTGCAGGTTTGGCAGCTGCATTTTTACTTGGTATTTCTCCCTGGCATATACAGCTGACCCGTGCATCTTTTGAATCATCCCTGGCAGTTTTGTGGGTGAGTTTGGGAGCTTGGTTTTTTATTAAAGGGTTTAGGGATCAAAAGTGGTTTGTATTTTCAATGGTTCCCTTTGCTTTGTCAGTATTTACATATAATTCTGCCAGGATTTTTACACCCTTATTCTTGTTTTCTGTCTTATTGATTTATAGAAAAAAGCTTCTGGAGTCTAAAAAAATCGTACTGGCTTCTTTTTTGGTTTTCATAACACTACTTATTCCTTTAGCACCCTTTTTGTTAAGCGGTGAGAGAAGTGCGAGGTATAAATTAGTTAGTATTACAGATGATCCGGGACTAATCCCCAGGATTAATGAGAATAGGGGGCTAAAGGA
>JAMCQQ010000430.1:1867-4246 GCA_023379515.1 Actinomycetota bacterium | reverse complement strand
TAGTGCATAATAAAATTACTTATATAGCCTTTTATTTCAGCAGGAACTATTTGTCTCATTTTACCCCCCAATTTTTATTTATTTCTGGTGCACCACACAAACAACATCATGTTCAAAATATGGGGGAGCTATATTTATTCCAAGCACCATTTTTACTGTTAGGCCTGTTTGCCCTATTTAAGTTGAAAAACCGTTTTAAAGGTTTACTTGTTGCTTGGGTATTACTGGCATTCATTCCTGTATCAGTTACAAATGATAGTATCCCTCATGCCCTGAGAACTTTAATAGCTGTTCCTTTTTATCAATTAATTTCTGGCTTAGGTTTTGTTTTTAGCCTTAAGTGGTTTAAAAAAATCTCACTTCCTATAAAAATCTTTTCTATAGTAACAGCCTTAATAATAGTTTTAATAAGTATAATTTATTATCTTTACCAATATTATCAAGTATATCCGATGGCATATTCGCGAGATTGGCAGTATGGCTACAAACAAGTGATAGATTATATCAGTAAGCACAAGGATCAGTATGATCAAATTGTATTTACCAGGCACTATGGAGAACCACATATGTTTACATTATTTTATCTAGGTTATGATCCTGCAAAGTATCTAAATAATCCCAACTTAATAAGATATGAGACTCATGATTGGGTTTGGGTGCTAAAGTTTGATAAATTTTACTTTCCTGATTTAGGTGATGAAGGGACAACTTTTCAAGATATTGTAAAGGAGAGTCCAGACAAAAAAATACTGTTTATTGGCAGAAAAGGTGATTTTCCTAAAGATCTTCCTAGGCTTTATTCCATTAATTTCCTAAATGGAGAAAATGCCTTTGATATTGTGGAAGTTAAATAAATTAGGATTATATTATGATTAAATGAGTAACATGTCTATATCAAGATTACTGTGCCCAAAAGTCTTGTTGATTTTAATTTGCATTTTTTTTCTCACCACGCGTTTTTATAAAATCACTGAAATTCCAGCCTCTGTTTATTGGGATGAAGCTTCTATCGGATATAATGCCTATTCTATTTTAGAAACCGGTAAGGATGAATGGGGAAAAAGTTTTCCAATACATTTTAGAGCTTTTGGGGAATTTAAATTACCAGTTTTTATTTATGCAACTGTACTAAGCATAAAATTTTTTGGATTAAATGAATTTTCGGTAAGATTTCCGGCAGTATTATTTTCTTTAGGGATTGTAATTTTAACCTATCTTTTATCGAAAAAAATATCAGATAGTGCGGTAGTTGGTTTATTAAGCAGCTTTTTTATTTCAATCTCGCCTTGGTTTTTTATTTTCTCAAGAACAGGGTATGAAGCAACGGCTGGTTTGATGTTTTACCTTTTGGCAATATATATTTTTTTAAAATCTAATAAAAATGCCTGGTATATTTTATTTTCTATCATCAGTTTCATATTGAGTGCTTATAGCTATAATAGTTTTAGAGTATTGGTTTTGCCTGCCATCTTGATATTAATAATTTATAATATAAAATCCTTATCCGTAAAAAGTGTTTTACCCTTATTGCTCTCCTTAATTTTTTTAGGATTGAGTATTATCCCAATTTACAGAGTGTATGTTTATGATGCCGGAGCAAGCCGCTTGCAGACAATAGGTGCTGCCAATACAGCCTTTGTCAAAAATTATCTATCACACTTTAGTTTAGATTTTTTAATTTTACAAGGAGATAAAAATTTAAGAAGTCAGCAATCCGGTTTTGGTTTTGGCCAGCTTTATTTACCGGAACTGATATTTTTACCTTTAGGTTTAATATATATAATCAAAGCAAAATCAAAATATAGATTCTTACCTTTGGTGTTATTGCTTTTAGGACCGGTTCCGGCAGCTATTACAAAAGAATCTCCTCATGCGCTACGCGCAATTTCCTCTATTCCATTTTTTTGCATAATTTCTGCTATGGGAATAAATTTTGTTAGGAATCTTTTTAAAAAAATATATTTGATTGAAGTTGTGGCTGTGGTAATCTTTTTGGCATTCTTCATAAATTATTTTGTTAATTTCCTAAATATTTATCCTGTTCAGTCTTCAAAAGACTGGCAATATGGCTACAAAAAAATCTTTACCGATTTCAAAAAATATTTTGTAAAATATGACCGGGTAATTATTTCTGACGAATATGCCCAGCCTTATATTTTTTCTCTTTTTTATCAAAAAATAGATCCTACTCAATTTAGACAAACAGTAATAAGAAACAATATTAGCAACTGGGGATTTTCCACAGTATCTAGTTTTAATAAATTTGAATTTGGAAAGACAGACCAATTGTTAGGGTCCGGGCCTGAGAACAGTTTGGTATTTACAAACAATAAGGAAGAAGTATCTACTCTGACACCGCAAGGAATAATAAAATTTTTA
>JAMCQQ010000430.1:0-1857 GCA_023379515.1 Actinomycetota bacterium | reverse complement strand
CGCTGCCTCGTCCCAACTTAAAGAAGGAGGAACCGAATCTATCTTATAAACTCTTACTACAAATGAAAATACAATAATCATGGCCAACAAAAGACAGACCAATTGTTAGGGTCCGGGCCTGAGAACAGTTTGGTATTTACAAACAATAAGGAAGAAGTATCTACTCTGACACCGCAAGGAATAATAAAATTTTTAGACGGAGCTAATGCTTTTTGGATCTATAATTATAAGAAATAAATGAAGTAAATATGTTAATTCATAACAAATTAGGTTTGATGCTAAGCAATAAAGTCTGTCTTTTGTTGGCCATGATTATTGTATTTTCATTTGTAGTAAGAGTTTATAAGATAGATTCGGTTCCTCCTTCTTTAAGTTGGGACGAGGCAGCGGTTGGTTATAATGCATACACTATTGGAAATTGGGGAAGAGATGAGTATGGAAAATTATTTCCTGCATACTTTAAATCATTCGGCGATGATAAGCATCCTGTTTATGTTTATGCAACAGCCTTTTTTGTAAAGCTTATGGGATTATCTGAGCTTAGTACGAGGTTGCCAGCAGCAATCTTTGGAGTATTAAATGTTTTGCTAATTTTCTTTCTTGCTAAACTTATGTTTTCTTCCAGAATTTTAGGTCTTATTGCAGCATTTTTTTTGGCTGTCTCTCCGTATAATATCCACTTTTCCAGGTTTAACCATGAAGCTAATTTCGCACTTTTCTTTTTTATACTGGGACTAACGTTGTTTTATTTGACAATCAATAAAAATAATAAATTTTTACCCTTGTCGGTTTTAAGCTTTGGAATTAGCATAATTGCTTATCACCCTTCAAAAATAGTTGTGCCTGTGGTTGGGCTTGCGCTGATTATTTTGTATGGAAAACAAATTTTTAAAAAAAAGCAAAGCCTATTTGCAGCTTTATCAGTGATACTGGTATTTTTTTTATTGATATTTACAAATCCACAACTTTTAGGAATTGCAAGAATTAATCAGACTTCTTTGGGAAAAGATGATATTAAAAAGACAGAAGCTTTTAAACTAACTAACAATGAGTTACTAGGTCATCTTAATTTGGTATTCATTCAATATAGCTGGCTTGTTTCTCCAAAATATTTATTTATTTCAGGTGATAAGAATCCTCGTTTATCAGATCAGGCAACAGGTCAATTTTACAAATCAGATGCTTTTTTCTTATTGTTGGGTGTAATTTATATGCTTTATAAAAGATCTAAAGCCAGCGTAGTGCTATTAGTTTGGGCACTGGTTGCGCCGTTCCCTTCAGCTTTAGTAGGAGAAGCTCCGCATGCTGCCAGGGCGATGTTTATGATGGGAAGTTGGCATCTAATTTCGGCATTAGGACTTTATTCAATATATAATCTGGCTAGAAAACCGTTTTTGAAGATAGGAATTTTTCTGGTTACAGCTATAATATTATTTTGGTTTTTATCCCAGTATTTAAAGCATTATTATGGAGAGTATGCCAAAAAGAATGCAATTGATTGGCAATATGGTATGAAACAAATAGTTGAGTATGTAAAAGATCACAGAGAGTATGGCCAGGTTTATACAACTGCGGTAAGATCCCAACCGTATATATTTTTCTTGTATTATTTGAAGGAACCTTTACCGGATTATCTAAATACTGTAATTTACAATAACGCTTCTGATAAAAGTTATAATACGGTAGCTTATTTTGGAAAATATTCTTTTAGTGGATGGAATCCAATTGAAAGTCAGGCTAATAAAGGGGTACTATATGTTTTAAGTCCCAGTGAATATGATGGGTTAAATAACCGTTTGAGTTTTGATGTAAAAAAAGTTGTATATTATCCAAACGGTACAGATGCCTTTTCCTCTT
>JAMCQQ010000429.1 GCA_023379515.1 Actinomycetota bacterium | reverse complement strand
ATTTGCCGCCGGAGCTGTCAACTTTTATAATACCTTCTGAAAATTTCTTTATTGCATCGAAAATTCCAACTGCAGCTTTTTCTCTGAAGCCTTCTGACTTCAGCAAATCATTCTCGGTCTGGTTGGAAATGAAGGCACACTCCACAAGAGCTCCCGGCATAGTAGTATTTTTAATTACCCTGAAATTTGCTGTTTTTACTCCTCTGTTTGCCCGGCCAGTCTGGCTCACAACATTGGATTGAATTAAGCTTGCAAGCTGATTTGAACCTGCAACACCATTTGCGCTCCAGTAAGTTTCCGTGCCATGTGAGTATGGAGAAATTGAAGCATTATTATGGATTGAAACAAAAATATCAGCGGAGCTGCTGTTGGCCATGTTAACTATTTCGTCAAGGCTGTGATTTGAATCATCCGATCTTGACATTACCACCGTAAATCCGCTCGCTTCCAGTTTTGATTTTACTCTGAGGGCTATATCCAAGTTTGCCGTTTTTTCATA
The DNA here is from genome assembly GCA_023379515.1 of Actinomycetota bacterium. Next base: position 3,781 of record JAMCQQ010000429.1, on the reverse strand, counting down.
AAAACCAAACCCTATCGCCCCGGTATCTCTGCCGCCATGACCCGCATCAAGAAAAACTTTTATTTTAGAGCCGGCAGCAAATAATTTTCCGCCAAAAGGGGTAAAAAACGTAAGCATCAAGAAAGATAAAATTATTAAAATAGTAAAAACAGACACTATGATCTTCTTAGATATTGTCATCCCCTTAGATATTGTCATCCCTCTTCCTTAATCTTTTTTTATTAAGTCGTTTCTTCTAAATAAAGGCTCCTGCAGATCAAGCTGCCCTAAAATATTTAATTTTTCACCATCGATATAAAATTCCACTGAATTTACATCCGGAAATTCTGTCAATGTGTTTACTATTGAATAAATAAGCAAAATATCCGTTGAATCGCCGATAAATCTGCCGTCTACAAAATTTTTTGACAGATCAACCTTAGCCATGCCATCTTTAACTGTGACACTATTTATCTTGGTTGATTCTGGTATCAGTTTAACCAGGCTGCTGTCAATTGGTTCTTTCATCATTTCGGATATTGCATCCACATACTTGCTGCTGCCCGAAAGGATTCTTGCTTCACCGACAAGATTTTCACCATTTTGATCCGCATAATAAACATTTATGGTAACTTCTTCATTTGATGAATTGTTATTTCCTGTTTCTTCGCTGGTTACAGAAGTATCCTGGACCATAATGCTGCTATCTTGAGTGCCGGTACTTTCAGTATTGCTGGTACTTTCTGCAGCAATTGAAGTATCTTTAACGGTCTCTTGAATATTTGAATTACCGGTAAATGACCTCACTGAGCAGCCGGAAGCAAAAAGAGTGATTATAATAATTAAAATTAAGCTGACAATTGTTAATTGAGGTATTTTTGAAGCGAATAGAAATCCCTTTTCGGTTTTATTACTATTTTTCATTGCTACGATAAAATTAATTTACTATTATATTGCTACGATTATAGAATAATTATTTAAATTATTTGTATAATAATGATAAACATAAATTATTATTATTGTCAAGTAAATATATTATTAATTTTTATTTAAGTAATTATATACTTATTTAAATACTTTTATTAACTTTTATTAATTATATTTTACATTGAGATTGATGCTTGTTTGAGCATACTCCCATCCGTCCCGGCTGCCATCGCTATCGGTCCAGGGACCACTGAAATGAACCCTTATCTGAAATCTTGATTTGCCATTATTGATAGCTTTCTGGAGCTCTGATTTTAATTTTTCAGCAGTACAGGTTATATTTGGACTATTGAAGCTTTGAATGGCTATGCCTGGCAGATTAAAATCACTCTGAATTATAGGTTCTGCACCCCACTCGACTACGTTTATCCAGAAAGCATCGAGATATGCAAGAGGATCACCTTGAACCGAAGCATTACCAAAGGTAAGTGTCGCTGCATTGATAGTTTTACCCGCTATGCCGGTAATATCAAAACTGATAAAACCAACACAGGGTTTATTATTGGCAGAATCTCCCGCATACACGTTGCCTCCCGCAAAAGTCCCCCCTCCGTATTCCAGATAGCCTCCTTCATTTGTTTTTTTTGGCAGGTCAAGACTAGTCTCCTGAGGTGAAGTTGACGTAGTCGGCGGTGACGTCTCCGGTGGTGCAGTAGTCGGCGGTGACGTGGCGGGCGGTGATGTTTGGGGCGGCTGGGTTGTCACGGCTACTTCCGTATTGCCAACATAAACCGATATGCTTTTCGGAGTGTTCCCCCCCTTACCATCCTGGGCAACTACCTTTACTTCATAGTCGTCTGACTTTGCAGGAGTGTTCCACTTAACAGTTTCCAGATTATCTGCCGTTAAGGTACCACCGCTTACGGTCCATTTATAGGTCAGTTTATCGCCATCGGAATCGCTTGCTTTGACAGTTAGTTCATACTGTTTATTGACATAAATGGTATTGCTGGATAATTTAACCTCAGATATGACAGGATTACTGTTGCACCCCCAGTTTAAAGTTATTGAATCCATGACGGTACCCTGGGAGTTTGAAGCTGTGGCAGTTAATGTATAGGTTTTCATATTCCTCTTAAGGTTGATTTGTGCCATAGCAGAACCGAGCAGTCCTTCACTGTCATCTTTGCTGAATTTTATAGTAGGGACAGGCGTGCCAGTAATGATCGCTTTCACCTTGTAATAGCAAGTATCATCAGATGCAGAATATTTCGGCCCCTCGTAGATCCTCAAACTTATTGTGGGTTTGGAAGGTACATAACTTTCTGTATCATTTGTGGAACTTTCAGTGTTTTGGGTTTCTGTTGAAGTTTGATTATCCAAAGAAGTGGTTGTTTCAGCGGAATTTTCGGTATTTTGCGGGTCCTGCGTATTTTTATCATTGTTTTCAGAAGCAGTAAACAGTCGTTTAAGATATTTATGTATGAAACCCTCGGCATTATTCGAAATTGAAGGGATATATAAAAGAAGCCAGGACCATGATACTAATATTAAAAAAGCTGATACAGTGCAAGCCGTGATTAATAATTTATTTTGTAATTTCTTTGTATGTTCTGCCATTTTAACATTTCTACTTTTTTAAGGGCCTCCACCACTTTTCATTATTGACATACCAGTGAACAGTTCTATGTAAAGCTTCTTCAAAATCAACTTCAGGTTTCCATCCAAGTTCTTTTTCTATTTTCGAGCAATCAACGGAATATCGCCTGTCATGGCCCAACCTGTCTGCAACTGATTCAATCATAGTTTCAGGTTTTTCTAAAATTTCCAATATTTTCTTTGTAATCCAGATATTCGGTTTTTCATTGCCTGCACCAATATTGTAAACTTCCCCAATTTTCCCTTTATGTAAAACTATATCCAGTGCAACACAATTGTCACTGACATATATCCAATCCCTGACATTCATGCCATCTCCATAAAGCGGAACCTTTTTGCCATCAATCAAATTAGTCACAAATAACGGAATAATTTTTTCGGGATATTGGTACGGCCCAAAATTGTTTGAAGTCCTTGTTACAAGAATCGGAGTTTGGTAGGTTTTAAAGAATGACCTTACAATCATTTCTGCACCTGTTTTTGATGCAGAATATGGGCTATTGGGGGCCAGCGGATCTTCTTCGCTAAAAGATCCTTTTTCTATGGAACCATACACTTCATCAGTACTTATCTGTAAAAATATTTTTGATTTATACTTTGCAGCAGCTTCCAAAAGAACAAATACACCGTATACATCCGTTTGGATAAAAATTCCCGGATCCATTATCGACCGGTCCACATGTGATTCCGCAGCAAAATTTACAACGGCATCAATTTTATTGCCGGAAAAAATATCTTCCACTAAACTCCTATCACAAATATCACCCTTTATGAACCTGTAGTTTTCTACATCTTCAATATCTTTTAAATTCTCCAGATTACCGGCATATGTCAATTTATCCAGGTTTATGATTTTATACCCGTTATATTTTCTAACCATATAGCGAATAAAATTGCTGCCAATAAATCCTGCTCCTCCGGTTATAAGCAATGTTTTAAATTCTCTGTCCTCCAACCTATCTCCTATCCGTCTTTTCTTGTCCAATCATAAGGTATCTCCTTGATGTGAGGATCTACCCTGTACTCATCGGGTTTTTTATAATTATATGATTCTGTAGGTATATTAATGCAAACTGCTTCAGCTTCGCTGATGCATTTAAATCCATGTAAAATTCCTGCCGGAATATGTATCAATTCCGGATTATGCTCGCCTGCAAAAAATTCATTTATTTCCTTATATGTTTTTGAATTTTTACGGTTATCGTATAATTATAAA
>JAMCQQ010000428.1 GCA_023379515.1 Actinomycetota bacterium | reverse complement strand
CAAAAGAAGTATTGGAATACAGAATACAGATTACAAAAAACAAAGTGAAAAATATTTTAGTGATGCTAAAAAATTACTTGCAAAAAAAGATTTTGCTCAGGCATCAGAAAAATTATGGGGTGCTAGTGCAACTATGGTAAAGGCAGTGGCAGAAAATTATAAATTATACCACAATGGTCATAGAGAACTTTTTAAAGTAATAGATACCTTAACTAAAAAAACAAAAGATGATGAGTTATTAACTTTGTTTCATATAGCAAGTTCATTGCATATAAATTTTTATGAAAACTGGCTTACAGAAAAAGAAGTTAAAAATGGTTATGAAAATATTGAAAAACTACTTAAAAAATTAAATAATTTAATAAAACAATGAAAACAAAAAAAATATTAATTAAAAGATTACAAGATTCAAGATTACAATATTGCAAATCTTCAAATCTTCAAATCTTCAAATCTTTAAATCTTCTAATCTATCTTCTGTATTCTGTATTCTGTATTCTGTATTCCAATACTTCTTTTGCTTCTGACTGGGTAACTTTTAAAGCAAATAGCCAACGAACTTCTGCAACAAATGAAGATATATCTCCACCTTTAACTTTAAAGTGGTCAAAAAACTTTAATCAGGAAATTTATAGTTCACTTGTCAAGTATCAAGATAAATTAATTGTAAGTGTCGGTAACAGTAAAATTTATGTTTTAGATGCTTTTAGCGGGACAGAAATATATCAATTACAAACATATGGTAAAATTTTTTCAACACCTTCAGTAGAAAATGGTATTTTGTATGTTACCACACTTGGTGGAAGATTAGAAGCATATGATTTAAGTAATGGTAGTTTGCTTTGGCGGGTTTCAGATAGTGGAACTAATACTTCTTCACCTTTAGTTGACAATGGAAAAATTTATTATGGTTCGGGACATCCAAATTCATTTTTAATTTCATTTGACATAACCGGAAATTATCTTTGGGCTTATCATCTTGATTCTAAAAGTGTAATTAATTCTTCACCTGCCATAATAAATGGAAAAGTAGTTTTTGGTGCGGCTGATGGCAAATTATATATACTTGATTCTTTAAGTGGTTCACTTTTAAATTCATTCCAAACTGAGGGACCATTTTATTTAACTTCACCTGCCTTGCAAAATAATATTGCTTATTTTGCACCGGGAGATTATGACAAAAATATTTATGCAGTAAATATTGATACTGGAAGTGTTGTCTGGCAAAAGGATTTATCCAACGGTGATAAAGCAATAAAAGTTTCTTCAACTGCAATTTATAATAACAAGATTTATATTTCTGCTGGCTTTTCTACAATTAATCTTTATTGTCTGGAGCAAACTTCTGGAAATATTTTATGGCAGAAAAATATTAATTCAGTTGGAGATAATAATATTTTATCAACACCAGCAGTTGCTAATAATACTGTTTTTGTTGGTTCGCTTAATGGTAATTTGTATAGCTTTAATGCAACTGATGGAACACCATTGTCAACCATTAACTTATCCTCACCGATATTAACTTCTCCAGCTCTTGCCTCAGGAATGATTTTTGCTGCAACAAGTAATGGTAATGTTTATGCATATGCTACTGCAGATACTACTAATCCAACTGCATCTATAACTTATCCAGCTAATTCTCAAACAGTAAATGGTTCAATTAATATTACAGGAACTGTTACTGATGAACATTTTCAAAAATATTTACTTGATTATGGAAGTGGGGCAAATCCTTCTAGTTGGATAAATATTAAAACTGCTTATAGTGAAGTTCAAAATAATTTTTTAGCTACATTTAATACTGCTTTAATCCCGGATGGAGTTTACACCTTAAAATTAACCTCATATGATACTGCTAATAATACTGCAACAAATAGTGTAACAATGACTGTAGATAATACTGCTCCTGTTTTGAATATTACCTCACCGACAGATGCAACCATAACAAAAATAAATTCAATTGCAGTAAGTGGCACAACAGAAATTGGTGCAGTATTAAAAGTTCAAGGCAATGTTGTTACTGTTGCCGGGGATGGTTCTTTTTCAACAACCTTAAGTTTAAGTGAAGGCACTAATGTTATTACTATTACTGCCAGTGATAGTCTTAGCAATACCGCAACTGCAACAAAAAATGTAATTTTGGATACAACAGTTCCTTCTTTGTCAGTTACAAATCCAACACAAGATATATTAACTAATCAGTCGAACTTAACTATAAGCGGAACTGCAGAAGTTTCTTCAACAGTAAAAATAAATTCAAATATAATTAATCTTGATGGACAGGGGAATTTTTCTTCGGCAGTTCAATTAACAGAAGGAGAAAATATTTTTGCAATTACTTCTCAAGATAGTGCAGGTAATATCAGCACTATCACTCGTAAAGTTACTTTAGATACTGTTGCCCCGATTTTAAATATTACTTCACCTGCAGATGGACTGATTACAAACTCTTCATCGGTTACTGTAACTGGCAACTCCGAAACTGGTGCATCAGTAAAAGTAAATAATAATGTAGTTACTCTTGATGCTCAAAATAATTTTTCTCTTTCTATAAATCTGCAAAGTGGTAGTAACATAATTACTGTAACAGCATCAGATACAGTTCAAAATACTACTACCAAACAAATAACAGTAGTTTATGATTCTTTAGGTCCAGATTTAATTTTAAGTTCACCAGCAGATAATTTACTTACTAATAATAAAAATTTAACTGTAAGTGGAAAAGTAGAAGCAGGTTCTACACTAAAAGTTAATGGGAATGATTTAAGTTATGACAACTCTGGCAATTTTACAACAACCATTACTTTAACAGAAGGCACCAATACCTTAACTGTAACTGCAAAAGATACTGCAAATAATTCTACAACCTTAACTCGTACAGTTGTTTTAGATACAACACCACCTGATTTAAAAATTATTGCACCGGCACTAAGTAGCGAAATAACCAATAATGCAGGTTATATTTTAAACGGACAAAGTGAAGTTGGTGCAAAAGTTTTGGTGAATAATGAACAGATAAAATTAGGAGATAGTGGAACATTTGTTTATACGCTTGCTTTAAAAGAAGGCAGTAACACTATTAGTATAAGTTCTACTGATGTAGCAGGCAATACCACTAGCAAAGAAATTACTATATTTTTAGATACTCAACCTCCAACTGGCAGTATAACTATAAATAACAATGAAGAATTTACTAACAACAAAAAAGTTACTCTTAATTTAGGTTACAAAGACAATGATAATGGTAGTGGAATAAAAGAAACGTTAATTTCTCAAAATGAAAATTTTAGTAATTCACAAACAATAGCTTTAAGTGGCAAAAGCAGTGATTACGAATTTACTTTAAATAATAACAGTGGTGAAAAAGCAATTGTTTATGTTAAATATAAAGATAAAGCTGGAAACTATTCTCAAGTTTATAGTGATAGCATAATATTTGATGAAAATACTTATATAGCAGAAACAATTGGTAATATTACCGAAACAGAAAAAGTTGTTGCCTCTAAAGATGGAAAAACTAAACTTATTTTGCCTCAAGGATTTATAGAAAACAGTGCTGACTTAACTTTGGTTATAAAAAATCCAGAAATTCTACAAAAGCTTTCTTTAGCAACAATTGAAAACCCCTCAGAAAAATTTACTGAACTAAAAGCAACAAATATTGTGAGAGAATTTACTTTGCTTGATAAAAATAAAAATAAAGTAAAAGATAAATTTAAGAAAAAAATTACTGTTGAAATAAAATATGACAACAATGAAATTTTACCTGAAACAAAAGAAGAAAATTTACGCGCCTTTGTGTTTAATGA
>JAMCQQ010000427.1 GCA_023379515.1 Actinomycetota bacterium | reverse complement strand
CTCAATTTATAAAGTTTTCGACATTCTCTGAATAATCAAGTAAATTTAGTGTCCCTAGAATATTATTCTTTAAGATCTCTCGTGGATTATGCTCTGCAAAAACAACATCTTTCATTGCAGCTGCATGAAAAATAATATTCATATCTTTCGATATATTTTTCAATCTTTGTGGATCATTAATGTCACCTATAACAAAAGTAACAAGATCAGAATTAACAAATTCACGAGCATTCTTAATAAGACCTTCATCTCTGCTTAAAGAATATATCTGTCTAGCACCTTTTTTTAACAAATCTGCAATTAGATATCTACCTAGGCTTCCACTCCCTCCGGTTACAAGTATTTTTTTATTTTTTAAATTAACTTCGTTCATTTTTATGAATAATTGCAATTATAAATCCTAACATACCGCCAGAATATTTTACAAGTAGCATCAATAAAAATCCTACTGTTAAAACAGGCTCTTTAAGAAAACTTTTCCAATGTCTAAAATACGAAGCCCTAATAGGATTTATTTGTCTTACTCCTCTATCTGGATTGGTCTTTATATATTGAGGCATTTCCTTACCATAAAAATAGCTTTTCCAGAATATATCACTTAATGACTTTGGTTCTCCAAAATGAGATTCCTTTGCCTTTATTCTTCCCCATTTTAGGTCTTGTTTTATAAAACGATTGTGAAAATCGTAATCATCCCAAATAATTGACTCATTATAACCTTTAATTTTTTTCCAAGCAGTTTTTTTATAAAACCGTAGGCCTACAATTAAATCGTCATCAATATAAGTGTCACGCTCAAGTTTTCGTACCTTTGCCCAAAAACTAATTGACGGATTTGATGTATTATGAATAGCAATACCATCAAGATTTTCTTTCTCACATTTGAAAACCGCTTCCATAATTACATTTTTATTAAGTAAGAAATCACCATCAATTCGATAAATGTATTTTCCTTTAGCATGTGTTATTCCGTAATTACTTTGTGCCCCTCGTTCATTTCCTTTGTTAAAAACTAACTTTGTATATTTTTTTGCTATTTCTTTTGTTTTATCAGTTGAATTATTATCAACAACGATAATTTCTATATTTTTATATGTTTGATTTTTAATGCTTTTTAGGCAGTTTTCTAAAAACTCCCCTGAATTTTTCGTTGGAATTATTATTGATACTAAGGGCTTATTGTTCATTGTAATTAAAAACGCTCCAAATATTTAGGATAAATATTATAAATAAAGATAAATAACTTGTTATTGTTGACACTTTATTTGTTTTTGAAAAAAATAACGGAAGCATTGAAAGTCCGATAAATATTAAGAAGCTTCTAAACACAAAGAATGAAAATCCTAAAGACTGTGCCCAGGAAAGCTGTAACATAGAAAGGCCTGTAAAAATAAGAAACAAAAATGTGAGTAAATAATTTTTATTAAAATACTCTTTTAGAAACAGAGCTGTGGATATTACAAGAAAAGGGTAAAAAGGGTATCTGTACCACCCATGGGAAGGTTCGTTGGGGATAGCAAATACAAACACTGCGAAATACGCCAAGAAAGGGAGTAAAACCATAAAATTTTTCTTAAAATCTTTAACTGCCAATAAAAATACTGCAAACCAGCCAAAATAAATCCACCCGTCAATCATAAATCTGTCTACAAGGTAAGGCGAAGTAAAAAGAGCAAAAATACTGTTAAACGCAATATCGTAACGCTGTAATTGCAATTGCCAAAGACTTACAAATAAGTTCCAATCAAAAAATGCACCATAAACGAAAAATAAAGAGAAAATTGGAATAACAATTGCCAAAAACTTAAAAGCATCTTTATATCTTCTTAGGTAAAAAAATATTAAAACTATGGCAAGGGTTGCTGCAATCCAGGGAACTTTTGCCAATGTTAATAATCCGCAAATAACGGCTGCCCAATTTCGTAGCCAAGAGTTGCCAGATTTAAGATATAACGATATAAGATATAAGGAAAGTAAAAACAAGGGAATAAAGAAGTTTTCGTTTTGAACGAGCCTTGAACCAACAGCTATTGTTGGGATTGTTGCATATATTCCTGCTGCTAAAAGTCCTATTTTGTAACCGTAAACTTGCGCGGCGAAAACATACAAAATAAAAATACTTAAAACCCCTAATAACAACGCTAATCCTCGAATGTGATACAAATTGAGTTCGAACATATTCCTTGCGCCATTTGCGATTGCATACGAACCGGCAACGAGTCCAAATAGTGGCGGATGTTCAAGATAGGGTTTTGCTAAAACAAAAGGCACCTTTTGATAAATTATTGATTTTGAGTTTTTATATTGCGGGTGCCTTGACCAGGACTCGGGTATTTTATTTTGGATTAAATTCATTCCAAGCCAGGTCCAGGCGTATTCATCAAAAGTTGCCCCAAGCCGCGGCCAGGTATAAAGATTATTATACCTTAGATAAAAACCCAGAACCAAAATTAAAGCCAGTAATGCAAATCGAAACTTAAAAATAATCTTTGTGTTTACTTTCATTTGATAATTAAATTCCTAAATTCTTTGTAACTTTTGTCCCAGTTGAAATTTTTTGCCCACAAAACAGCCTCTTTTGATATTTTATTTCTTAAGCTATTATTCTCTATTATTTTAATAATTGCATTTGCAAGCTCTTTTTCGGAAGGTTTTTCTGACAAAACTAAGCCGGTTTTATCCTTAACAACCGAGTCTCTAAGTCCTGTTACATTACTAACTATAGAGGGAGTACCGCAAGCAGCCGCTTCCGTTATTACCATTCCCCAACCCTCCTTAACCGAAGGGAGAATGAGGCACCAAGCTTCTTGCATAAGCTTAATTTTAATATCAAACTTAGTTTTTTTAAAGAAGAAATTGTTTTTATTTACAAAAATTACATTTTTTGAAAGCTTTAGTTCTTTTGTAATTTTAGTTAATCTTTCTTCATCCGGTCCGTTTCCTATAATTGCCAATTTTGCATTTTTATGTATTTCAATAACACTCTTAAAAGCTCTTATGCACAAATCAACTCTTTTCATCTTGACTAATCTTCCTACATATATAAATAGAGGATATGTCGTTTTTTTTCCGCTCGTTTTATATCTTCCGTGATCTAATCCCATCGGGAATACGTTTATGTATTTTTCGCTAATTCCAAATTTTTGTAAATCTTTCTTTGTGCTGTTTGAGTAACATAAAAACCTGGTGTTTGTATAAGTTAAATATTGAAATTCTTCTAAAAGATAGGCAATATAAGAAATAGGCTTTGGCAATTCAAAAAAGAAAACTTCTTTGGCAAGCTGGTTTACGTAAGCAAATCTATTTTTTTTTGGCACATAAAGAGGGGTTTGCCAGCAAAGTGTGTTTACCATATCTATTACCCTATCTGGTTTGATTTCAAACCTATTT
>JAMCQQ010000426.1:2088-4017 GCA_023379515.1 Actinomycetota bacterium | reverse complement strand
CCTAAGAAAAAAAGTATAAATTGAAAATATTAAGACCAAACACGAATAATTTAACAACAATATCAGGAAAATTATTAGGTCTAAAAGAGAGATTAGCAATAATAACTAGAGCGCTAATAATAGTGATTACAGGTATTATCCACCGATATTTATTCTTTAGACCTAGGTAAATTACACTACCGAGCAATACTGTAGTTAAATTATTTATTTTAAATTTACCAATGGTTAAATCAAATAATATCGAAATAATAGTCAATATGGTTATCATTAAATAAAAATATTTTAATATTGAGATTATGACTCGAATTCGTTTTGGAGAAAACATAGTAAATCAATCTGAAGTTTACCTAAAATTTTACATTAATAAATGACTGTAGATTGTTGTGTAAACCCAAAATATAGTTAAAAGCAACTATGACATTCAAGGCTATAAATTACCAAATTGGCGTAACGTTTTATTACATCTTAGGTATTATTGTTAATATTTTGCTAATTTTTGCAGTCAGAATTTAGCATAAAGCTGAGGCTACATAGATTCAAATATAGTCTCTCCTTTTAACTAATATCTGGACTATGATAACGCTCTAAATATGAATTTAATCACCAAAATTTATGGAAACTTCAGAATCAATATTAACAGATTAATGTTAAGATTAAAATATGATATTCTATATTTTAGTTAACAATCTCTGTATATTAAATAAAAAGATCACGCTTTTTTCTAAAAAAGGCTCAAAATGATTCCAGAAGATAATAAGAGTCAGTTAGCAGTAAACTCAAAGAAACGAACTTTATCGACGGTTTTTAATTCTTCTAAAATATATTTTATTATTGCTATCCTCTTTTTATTAGGTTTAGTTTTGGGATGTTTATTAGGAATGAGAAAGAATCAAAGGTACGAACCAATAGCCCAGATTTCATATACAACTCCTTCACCAACCAGTTACAAACAATCTTCTCCAGAACCAACCTCAGTTTTAAAACCTCCTATTGCTTATACTTCGCAAAAGCTTGGAATCAGATTTTCGTATCGTTATAAACCTTACGGAGAAGACAAAAAATTCGGATTTTTAATTAAAGAAGTTGATAATAAAATATATGTATACGGAGAAGATGAAGATTATACAAAAGGTCAATCAGTAGAAGTATTCGGTAAAGAAAGAGACGAAACTTTAGTAGAAGCAATTTCAAAACAGATTCTTAAAAATTATTCTTCGAAAAACTGTTTGATTAGATATGTAGACAAGAATGAAGATTCACTTAATTTCTCTCCGGCCAAATATTACCCAAATAATTACAGAGTAGCAATTATTTATTATACAGATTTAATCTCAGCAAAGCCCACTGCCGAAAATTTAAATAAATGTCCTCAGCTATATACGTTTCAGGGAACAACAGTATTCTTTCTTTCAGACGTAAATCACCCAGAGAAATTTCTTTTTTTTCAAATTGGAAATTATTATATACCAATCGAAGATCAAAAAGCCGGGAGAGTCAGAGCATGGCAGGATTCAATCGAATTTATTAATTAGCTTAAGGGAGGAAATATGTCTTTAGTTTTAAAAATTATCTCTCTGTTTGTCTTTTTAGGGTGGATTATTAATAGCTTGGTAAAATTTTCCAGTCAACCGGTAATTTCTGCTGTTTCAATTGTACTAAATGCAGTTATCTTTATAGGTATATGGAAGGGGCTTTCTTATACGATTTCCCATCCCGAAAATTCTTCCCTTGATCGAAAATCCAAAATAATCCGCTGGTTAATTGCCATTTTCTTTTCAATTTACGTGATGCAAATAAGTATTGTATTAAGTTTTATTTTGTTATTTTTGTTCAACATTAGCTATATGAATAGATCTCCATTTGCGATGAGTCTCTTTAAAGGTCTTGGTCCTCAGGTTACAAATATTCTTAATACAATACTTATTTGCA
>JAMCQQ010000426.1:0-2078 GCA_023379515.1 Actinomycetota bacterium | reverse complement strand
GATCTAGGTTTATTGATATCAGCCCCTTTATTATATTTGATTAATAAAACTATTAAGTTTTCAAAGCCTTTTATCACAACAGTTATTTTACTAATTATCTGGAGTATTATTCTGGTGTTACTTATCCCAGGAAATCTATCTGGTGCTAAAGTAACCGGCAGAAACGATCAAGCAACAGTTAATACAATAAATGTTAAGATTTCTCCTACTAGCTACAATACCTCGTCTTCAGAAAAGAAAATTTTTAAAGATGATGATTTTGGTTTTCAGTTTTTATATGATAATGATTCAATCATATACTCCAATAGAGCAGATTCAGGGTATCTTTTATTGATTGCTCTTAATAATCCTAGATTAAGGAAATTGATAAGGGATAAAGACGGAAGAGAATATTTATCGCGTGACAGCGAAAGGTATTTTTCTTTAGAGGTTGTTAATAAAGATAATGGTTGTCCTGTTACAATAAATGATCTAAACAATGGAGTAGCAATAAAAACTGTTATTGATTCAAAAGAGGTTGAGATGATTGAAGGAGACGGAGCCTACGATACACACAGACGGAGCATTTGTTTAGAGAAGGAAGGGAATATTTATTGGTTTGTAAATGATAGGAAAGAAAATATCTTTTAAGATATAAAGACTTTAAATAGGCAATTATTTGATCAAACAATTCAGAGTTTTAAATTTAATAATTAATTCATCTTTTTATTCTGGGCTATATATTTTTTGTCCGGTAAGTGCTTAAAGAGAATCCATGTCTGTTTTAATTAACTTGTTAGCAAAGTAACGATATAGTAAAACTAATGAAGTAACATAAAAATAAGAGAGGGATAGCGTTGAAAAAACACCATGGCTATTACGTAAAAAAAGATAGGTAATTGTTGAAATAATTACAAGTAATACTAGCTCTATTTTAGTTAACTGCTCATTGGTTATTTGACTTGAATATATTTCTTTTAACCTAGTTTTTGAAAAAATTAAAGTAAGAACTAGGGTTCCTAACGAGCGAAGTATTAAGAAAGCTAGACTTAAATTTTCAATAATTCTCAGTAAGACTAATTGGTTTTGTTCTCTTAACTCGAAAATTGACAGGAAAGAAATTAATGATATAACTACGTAAAATAAGAAAGAAAAAACTTCTTGTTCTAAGGCGGACATCACCCTCTTCTTTACTGCGTTATAAATCAATCCTAGATAAAAAAATAGTATAAAAACCATCAAAAATAAGTAATTGGCAAATAATTTGAAGCGTTCATACGAATTACTTATTTGAAGAATAGAATTATACTCCTTGGTTATTAAGGAAATTAAAACACCTCGTTGTTCAAATAAAAGTAAGGTAATAATAAAAAAGAGAGTGATCAATTCTAATTCAGAAAAATGAGGAAAGAAAATATCTTTTAAGATATTGCCTATTTTTTTAAACATTTCCTAAATAATTAATATTTATTTCTTTTTTGTTTCCTTAAAGTACTGGCCGCCCATTTCGTATTCGAAAATCGGTTTGATAATTGGGCCTAAGAAAATTTGATGAACGAGGGCTTTCACTGATTTAGAGAGACTTAACACTAATCCCTCTTTTTCATATCGTCTCGTTGATGTATAAAAAATGGGTGTTGGAAAAACCGCAAAACGGGCATGTATCTTATGAGCTTTTTGAATTAAATCAAAATCTTCACCAAAAACAGTTCTCTGATTAAAACCTTTAATTTTTGCAAAAATTTCTTTTTTTATAATTATACAGGTGCCGCTGGCAGCTGGTTTTATTTTCTGGAAAAGTGTCATTGATAAATTAAGAAGCATTAAAATAAAGCGTGCGGTAAAATTAGTAGATTTGGTCCGATTCCAAACAGTACAGGAATCTAAGTTATTAGCAATAATCTTTTCTTTTATTTCACTTAAGAAATGATTTTCAATTTCTCCGTCAGCATCAAGAAAAACAAGATATTCTCCCGAGGCTTTAGTAGCACCAAAATTTCTGGCAATGCTTACATTCTTACAGAGATGTTCGATAAATCTAAAATTAGGGATTAGTGTTTTGAACTCTTCGGCATTTTCTTTTGTTTTATCCGTAGAAC
>JAMCQQ010000425.1 GCA_023379515.1 Actinomycetota bacterium | reverse complement strand
TCTAATTATTGGAAATTGATAGACATGTTTAATCCGCCACTGAATATAAATAAGAATAATAATCCAATTAACATTGAATTTAGAGAAAAGCTTAAAAGATTGAGAAGTCAATAGACTATTTATAATAAATGATTCTTTAATACAGTACCTTAACGAGAGGGAAGATTTTAATTGAGAATTTATATCACTCACTGTTCAGATAAAAAGAATGAAGTCTATAAACTCAATCATCAAAAAACCACACCAGATAATCTTTACACTGCAACACCAACTCAGCGTTTTATGAATAGATGCAAAGAGAAGAAAGTGAATTGGGCAATATTTTCAGATCTATATGGTATTTGGTTCCCCTATATAGAACATGAGTGGTATGAAAAAGACCCAAACAGAGTAACAGAAAAAGAATACAAGAATCTATTAAACGATTTTGATCAGAAGCTTCAAGATTACGATGAAATTCGGTTTTATCATAATCCGGGACGCTTTCATTCTTTGTATAAAAGACTAATAAGCGAGCCAAAACTAAAAATTATCAAATTCACTCATATAGAAGATATTGACTGAAAAAAATGATAGAAAAATGTAAGTGGATACACCAGCAACTGGAACAATTACCATTAATTAAATATCCGTTTGACATTAATAAACTTCCCGATAACGGGATATATTTCTTTTATGAAAATGGTGAAATATGGGGGCATGGTGGCAATAAACCAAGAATAGTCAGAGTTGGCACCCATAAAGATGGAAATTTTAAAAGTCGAATTAAAGGACATTACTTGTTAAATGAAACAAGAATGAATTTTAATTCTCTTGTGCCTCCACCTCATGATACAAGCATTTTTAGAAAGAATATTGGAAGAGTTTTACTGAACATGGCTGGAGATGAATATCTGAAAATTTGGGATATGGATTTCATAAAAAAAACAGATAGAATAAAAAATGCCCATTTAAGAGACATTGACAAGGAAAAGAAAATCGAATCAGAAGTCTCACGAATATTAAGAGAGAATTTCTCATTTAGATTTATTATCATTGAAAATCAACAAAATAGAATGGGATCTGCTGGACTTGAGAGCTGCTTAATTGGGACAATAGCAAGTTGTACATATTGTAAGCCTTCTGAGAATTGGCTGGGTAAATATTCCCCCGTAGACAAAATTAGAGAAAGCGGTCTATGGCAAGTACAGCACCTTAGAGCCAGTAATATAACTGATGAAGAGATGGAATTTTTGATCAAATCCATAAAAAAGACAAAAAATGTATATAGCTGAACTAAAAGGCAAGCTATCTTCAAAGGTTGAAAACTATGAGGATATCCTGACCTCGAATGTTTTTTCATTCTTCAAATATTCTGATAGAAAAATATTCCTAAAAGCGCTTTTAGAAAGACTGAACATTTCTGTTAATAATGATGAATTACAAAATGCCGAGTTTATCTTTTGGCCTAGCTTTGGAGATAAAACTGAGCCTGATTTAATTCTAATTATTGGAAAGTATTATCTTTTATTTGAGGTCAAATATTATTCTAATTTTGGGAAAGGATCGTCTGAGAGTGAAGATCAACTTAAGCGCGAGATTAAAGGTGGTTTAGGGGAGGCTACAAATCTTGGTAAGGAGTTTGTATTAATAGCGGTTACCGCTGATTACTATTATAGAGAGAGTAAATTCAAGGATATTCCTCCAAAATACAGACAATTTCTTAAGTGGCTTAACTGGCAGACAATTTGTGAAGTTATCATGTCTTTATTGGATAAATGCGGTAACAGACTACCAGATCTGCTATTTGCACAAGATCTTTACAGCTTATTTGAGAAAAAGAACTTAAGGTGCTTTCAAACTTTCAATAGGTTGGCTGATTATGATTTAAAAGAAGCTAAAGAGAACATATTCTTTTCATTTTATACCGCTAATTACAGGGGAGATTTTGTTGGTTTTAGTAATGTTCTATCTAAAATAAATAAGATAATGAAGTTCGGTAATAGCATTTTTTATTCAAGGATTTATTTCAATAATTTGAGTTGCGACAAATTTGTTCCACTAAGTAAAATATTTTTTGAAAGGACACAAAATGAGTGATGAATTATCTCAACAAACAAAGAATGCATTTGATTTTGTACAAAAGCTATATTTCGAAACATCATATTTGATAAAGGAGATAGAGGGGCTACTACAGGAAGAGGAAGAAAGATTTATGATTCTCAAGCCTGCCGGGTATTCTATCTCCACAAGGTCATCAACTGGTCTTGAACCAATTAATGTCGAAATGTGGCTGATGAAAAACTTTACCGTTTTCTTTACTCCAGAAAATATGACTGAATACTTTAAGGGTCAGACCATAACAAAATTTCAAGATGACTTAAAGATAATAGTTGTTCATATATCTTTATATGACAAAGAGCGCAATCAACCAATGATAATTTTCGGTTGCATCAGGGATATAGTAAGTAAAAATAAGGATATTAAAAAGTTTGAGCATGCTCTGTGGGAGTTTACATATAATTTAAAAAACGTATTAAGCAAATCACCTAATATTGACCATGATGATAAGTCTTACTCGTTTAAAGGTGAGTTAAAGCTAGTACCATTATATTCCATTAGCAATAGCGATAAAGTAAGAAGCAAAATTATTGAACCATTGCTCGAGTTGTATAGAAAATGAAAATTGCTGATTAAAGATAATTTCAAAATATTGGGAGTTATGATAACAGGGAAAATGCAGGAAAGGAAACCTTACAAAATGTAAGAAGTAGGTCTATATCTGTGGAAGATAAAGAAGAATTAAAAAATCGGATACGTAATTTCAGGGACAAGCTCAAAGATTATCAGAGGCTTTGCTACGAAATCTTAGGAGAAGGACGGAGGCGTACTCAAAATAAAGAAATAAATCCTTGAATAAAAAATGC
>JAMCQQ010000424.1 GCA_023379515.1 Actinomycetota bacterium | reverse complement strand
TTAACTCTCCCAATATCACTCAAAAAAAAGAATTTGACTTTTTGGTTAATCTTGCAAAAAGCATTAGGGAGACTGGACAAATACAGCCGATCGAAATTGAATCAGACTCTGAAAATAATACATTAGTTGTGCTTGAGGGTCACTTAAGACGTTTGGCTTGTATTCTTGGTCGCATTCCCTATATTAAGGCAATTCGCAATGAAGGCCTTCATAATTTGAGCAGAAGAGATAAGATTGGTCGTCAAATTACTGAAAATAGTTTGAGGACTAATATTAGTGTTCTAGGTAACTTTAAACTTGCCTCTGAAGAAATTAAAGAAAATCCAAAGATAACAGTTAGAGACCTTTCAACTAGATTAAAAATTCAGAAAGATTTAGCTTCCACCTTAATTAAATTAATTTTATATCCAGATAAGTATCATTCATCAATATACTCAGCGTTGGAGTCGGGGCATTTATCAGCCAATAATCTCATTAAAGTGGCGTCATATAATCGACAAGATCGCCAGGAATTATTTATTTATAAGTTGTTAGAAAAAAATATTGAATTACCTGTTCAAATGAAAAAACCCATTCCAAGAGGAACTGATGGCCGCAAAAGATCCGTTGCTTCAATGCAAATTAAAACAATCGACAATTGTGTTAAAGCAGGTAATAAGCTTCTAAGCTGCATACCCGAATTGAAGGATTATTCGACTATTTCAGAAGTTAAGACAGTTGATGATATGGTATCTCTTTTAAAATCATTGGAAGAATTTTTATTGGGAAAAAGTACTGAGGAAAAATAATGTTTCTAGAAAGACCTAAAGAACAAAAGAGTTGTTTAAAAAAACAAAAAAAAATTACTCTTCGCGTCCCAGAAAAATTATGGACATCTATTCAAGAAAAAGCCAAGAAAGAATATTCGGGAAGAGGGAAGCAATCTCAATTAGTAAATGAGGCTTTAGAACACTTTTTTAAAAGTTCATCAGTAGATGATATTAATTGGAATAATTCATCCGATGATTATGTTCTTATTAATTTACTGACTCAAATTAAATTAGGAGCCATGATGAAAAACATTGGTTCTAATCCTGTTCAAGCAAATATTGATATGCATAACATAGAGAAATTAATAGATTTAGAGCTTAACATAAAAAATTCTAGAAAAATGTTGGAAGTACATATTAAACCCGCAATTATTCGGATGGCTTTAAGCCAATGGATGTATGCGGACCGAAAGTTTCTTAAGGATATAGCAAGCGAAGAATAATAGTCCCGTACGGGACAAGTCTTCTATAGCCCATGATGGCAGAGGATTATAGGGGTTTTTAAGTTTTTTTTTGCAAGCAAATAAAAGGCAATTTTATGAATATCTTAGGCAAGGGTATTAATGCAATTGAAGTTGATTTATTAAACTTAAACCATGAAAAGCAAAGTGGAAATATAATGAAAAATATTCTTGCAAAAAAAAACTTAAAAACCCCTATAATCCTCTGCCATCATGGGAAAATTTCAAAAGAGTCTCTTCAAGACTTAGTAGAGTCTATTAAAGAACAAGGCGTCTTACAACCTATTATTGTTAGAGAAATGGATGATGAAAAGTATGAGCTGATAGCTGGTGAGAGAAGATATCTTTCAGCTTTAGAAATTGGTTTAACTGTAATTCCCTGTCTAATAAAAAATGTTAATGAGAGAGAAGCTTTTGCCATTGCATTAATTGAAAACATTCAACGAGAACAGCTAACTTTACTTGAAGAATCTGAATCTTTATTAAAGCTTAAGGATGAGCATTTTTTAAGTGTTGATCAAGTATCCAAAATAATCGGTAAGCCGAGATCTACTGTTGCCAATTTAATTCGTGTTGCATCATTATTAAGCCCTGAATGTAAATTGTTTTGGGAAAATGGGGATGTGGATTATGGCCATATTAGAGCAGCAATTATTTTAGATCATAAATTTCAAAATATTGTAATTCAATATGTTATAGACAAAAAACTCTCTGTTCGAGAAACAGAAAAGTTTATTAAGGAGAAGAAATATCTGGATTTACTTGAGCCTCAGGTTACAAAAATAAATAATAGGCCTCTGGTTTCAAGTGATGACATGAAGATCTTATCCGAAAAATTTTTAAACCTATACAACAAAAATGTAAGAATTAATGCATTAAAGACAGGTCGAATAAGAGTTTTGATGGAATTTGAAAGTATTGAAAGGATTTATGATTATCTTGATATTGAAAATTAAAAATATTTATAAATAAGCAAATCCATCAGTATTGATTTTCAAAGTAGATACTCCCTGGTCAAGTGAAAACGCATGAAACCCGTTTTTGCGCAGAAAATGCACTGCATAATCACTTCTAACGCCACTTTGACAATAAACAAGCAATTTATCCTGTGGAATTTTATTAGATAGCTCAATCATCTGGCTGAAAGGAATATGAAGTTCATCACTAGTTAACTTGACCTTACGATCTTCATTAACTTCTCTAATATCAATGACTTTATAATTTGATAAATCAATTTTTTGAAGTTCCACACTAAAATTTTTAGTTGGCCAAGAAATCGATTTATGATGGCAGCCTGAACAGCGATCTATTTGTGAAAATGGTAACTGTTCTGTCTTTAAGGTATCACTATCAAAAGTAATTATTTTTTGAACTGGGGTGGCGTTTGGATTTACAAAATATTTAATGGCTAATGATGCGGTCATCGATCCAGCTATACCTGTTGTTGGACCTAGAACGCCAGCATCAGAGCAGTTGTTCATTAAAAAAGGTGGTGGTGGTTCAGGAAATATACATCTATAACATCCTTGTTTAATATCAAAAAAAATGATTTGTATTTTATTTTGAAAAATACTTGAGCTAATGAATGGTTTATTCAATTGACAGCAAATATCATTAACTAAATAACGAGTTTTAAAATTATCGGAACCATCAATAATTAAATCGTATTGAGGAATAATACTATTTGCAATTTCAATATTTAATTTTGAATTGTATTCAATTAAATTTGTTTCTGAGTTTATGGAGCTTAGTTTTTGGTAAGCAATAGATGATTTGGTGCTCCCAATATCATGTTCGGTATAAAGAATTTGTCTATGTAAATTAGACAGAGTCACAAAATCATAGTCAATAAAACCTACTTTCCCAATGCCACCAGCCACCAAGTACATAAGAGCTGGGGAGCCGATTCCTCCGGCTCCAATTACTAACACAGAAGCCTCCGCTAATTTAAGCTGGTTTTCTTCCCCAAGAAGATTAATTTGTCTACAATAGCGTTCTGATGGCATATATGACTATAAAAATAACGAAAAAATTTATTGAATCTAGAGCATGAACTGAAACTTTAGGTACTTTAAGACCAACATCTGCTCATTGTAGTCTCAAAAGCATTTTATGTCATCAACCTCAGCATTTGTATTTGTAAAGTTGTTAAAAGGGAACGGATGTGATTAACAAAATGTTAGGAAGATTTATCAGGGGAGTTTCGGAGAATATTGGTTTAATTTATTTTTTTATTTTACCAGTATATTTTCCTATCCGAGCACTTGGTGTAGAGCTTAATGCCTATGCTCAAGTGTTGCATGAAAGTAGTAGGCTCATTTTATTTTTTTCACAAATTACAATTCTAATTGCATTTACCAGTATTTTTTTATCATTTTTCATGGACTTCTTAAATAAGAATTATTTTAAAAACAGAGAACATTTGTTTATTCACTGGTATCGTTTTATTGCATCAATCCTTAGTATTATTTTTGTTATTAGTAGTTACTTCGTCTTAAATCCGGCTAATAAGCTCCAGCTTTATTTTTGGAGTGGGGCTCATTATTTCATTATCTCATTTTTTCAGCTTTTAATCAGAGCTGAGTTAAATACATATACAAAAAATCAAAGAATCAGTGTGACCCAGGCTAATAATTACTTCGGTTTTAGTTTGAACCTAGTTGGAATCATTTCAATATTTATTTTTGGATGGTTTTATGAAAATAACGAGTTAACAGTTTATAGTAAATATTGTGTTTATTTAGAAGTCATATTTGTTATTTACTTACTGATTATTCGTGGATATTGGAGGGACTGTTTAAAGATAGTCTTAAAATTTGGGAGATTAGGGGCATTTTCTTATATTATATTGATCACTATAGCATTAATATTTTCTGGTTGTTTATCTTTATTTGTTATGTCTATTGGGGTTCTAGCTCCAATGCTGACAATTGTATTCATAGGCATAATATATAATAATTTTAAAAAATCATTACACACGAATGACCTTAAACTGATAATTAATATTTCATTGGGTTATGGGCTTATTTTAGCAGTGTTTACCGGTTCGGTATTAACTTATTTCTTACACAATCTGCATAGCAGTATTGATTTATTTAATTTTGCATATTCCTCTGAACCTTTTGTTTCTTTAATTTTAGGCGCCATAATGGCCTGGTCACTAGTAAAGAGCCGTACTGAATATTCCCGGATTAAATTATATCAACAAATTTCTTATATAAATTACTTAGTACCATTGGTTTTTTGGCTCCGTTGCAAAAACGAATTATAGTTTATAATTTAGTCTAACACTGCTCAAATAATGGACTGTCGAGATGCGCTCCACCAAACCTATTGCCTTTAAATGGCGTCATTTTCAAGGTGAATTAATTC
>JAMCQQ010000423.1 GCA_023379515.1 Actinomycetota bacterium | reverse complement strand
CATTCAAAATAAGGACTCTAAAGAGTTAGGTAATAAACATTCCATAAAGATGGGCAAAATTTTTTCAAAAAAGATATTAAAAGCCATTGAAAATTTAAAAGAATTTGGGAAAAATGACAAAATAAGTTTATTATATGAGGAAATTAAAATTCCCATAAGGAAAATAACTGATAAAATGGTCAGGAAGGCAAAAGAAACATTGGAATTTTACAAAGATTTTAAATTTCAGCAATTCAAGCTTTCTGAATATGGCACTGAAAGCTATATGTGCAATGATATTATCTCTGCGGATGCATTGATAAAATCTGATTACTGGAAATATATAATAGCAAATGAGCTGTTAAACCTTTATAAGAGATATAAGAATAACAAGACCGTAGATATTCCGCTTACAGCAATCCGTATAGGTAAAGTTCTAATACTTACGGTTCCTGCAGAATTATTTATAGAGTACGGACTTGAACTCAGAAAAAAATTAACCGGTATTTTTAAGGAAATTTTTTTATTTGAACTTTCAAACGGATGGGTTGGTTATATTCCTACAAAAAAGGCTTTTTCGGCAAAAGAAGGTGGTTATGAAGTGCAGTTTTTAAATTCCAGCAAATTAGTCGAAAATGCTGGAGAAATTATAGTGGAAAAATTATTTAAACTGGCAAATAATCTGATAAAAAATTAATAAATAATGGATGATTGAAAATAAATGAGAGAAAAAATAGATATTTATTTTATTTCAAGAAATGCGAAGGTATCTCCTGCTACTGTTTCCAGGGTTTTTAACAGAACTGAACTTGTAAGCAAGAAAACTATAAAAAGGGTACTTGATGTCTGCAAGAAATATGATTATCGGCCAAGTGTTGTAGCAAGTTCGATGCGAACAAAAAGGACAAAATATATTGGTATTGTTTTACCCAATATGGTAAACCCGTTTTTCTTTGAACTTCTAAAGGGGGCAGAACAGTACGCAGGACAAAAGGATTATTATATAGTACTTTTTAATTCTGAAAATAATTATGACAAGGAGATCATTTTTCTTGATGCAATTTTTAAAAGAAGAATCGATGGAATTATAATCTCCGGCATTGCAGGCGGCCGGAAGGATAATTTTTTTGTTAAAGAAATTTTAAAAAAGGGCCTTCCATGTGTGCTTGTTGACAGATATGTCGAAGGTTTGGGTGTTCCATGTGTAATTGCTGATAATTTAAAAGGAGGAGAAATAGCGGCAGATTACCTGCTGAAAAATAAAAATAAAAAAATCGGTATTATTACTTATGAACTGAAAGTCAAAATCCTAAAAGATAGATATCTTGGATTTAAAAACATATTAGAAAAAAATAATATGAGTGAAGGATTCTTAATCCAGCTACCTATAGACACTGTTAATATTCTGGCTGATCTTGAAAACCACAAAAAAACAATACTGGATAATAAACCTGATGCTGTTTTTTGCATAAGTGATTTGATAGCAATCAATTTCATAGAGTTTTTAAAGAAAAACAAAGTCAGAATACCTGAAGATATTTCTGTATTAGGTTTTGATAACATACCTTTTACTGAAATGCTGGAACCTAAACTTACTACTGTATCACAGGATATTTATAGAATGGGAGAAATGTCTGCGAAACTTTTAATAAATATAATAAATGATTATGGTAAAAATAATAAGTCCAGGTATAAAAATAAAGTTTTATTACCGGAATTGATTGTCAGAGATTCCTGTATAAAGAGGTAAAAAATAAACCTAAAAGAATAAAAGATGAAATATTAAAGATGAAATATAAAATTTTAGGTAAAACTGGTTTAAGTGTTTCGGAACTTGGTTTTGGTGCAATCCAGATAACAAGAATTGATGAAAAAGAAGCGATTAATCTTGTAAGACTTGCAGTTAGTCTTGGCGTTAATCTGATAGATACAGCCCATGCTTATTTTAACAGTGAAGAAATTCTTGGTAAGGCCTTGCAGGGAATAAGACCTGAAGTAAACATAATCTCAAAATCTGCCAAGAAAACAAGAAAAGAGTTCATAGGAGATGTCAATACCAGTTTAAAAAGACTGAAAGCAGATTATATTGATGCTTATTTTTTCCACGGGATCTCCAGTGAAAAGGAACTTGACACAATTGAGGATTCCGGAGTTATTGATGCGCTTATAAAGGAAAAAAATAAGGGTAAGATAAATCATATAGGTTTTTCCTGTCACAATCCGGCAGTAATTGACAGATTCTTTGAAATCAAGGATTTTTCAGTTTTAATGATTCCTCTTAATTTTATTTCAACAGAATATGTTGAGAAATCACTTTATAATAAGTTCATAACCAATAAAATTGGAGTTCTGGCAATGAAACCTTTTGGCGGAAGCAGACTGACAGATATTGAACTTTGCTTTAAATTTTTAAGACTTTACCCTGAAGTTATTCCTGTTGCAGGTATGCAAACTGAAGATGAGTTAAAACAAAACCTGTATTTTGTTCAAAAAGAGGATCTTCCTGATGATAAAGATTATATAAAAATTAATAGGATATCCAAGGAATTGGGTACAAAATTTTGCAGGCAATGCGGATATTGTATGCCATGTGAATCTAAGGGCATTGAAATAACGGATGTAAATTTCATAGAAGTTTATTACAGGCAATTTCCGCATGATGAATTCTGGAGCCTGGGACTTGATAAAAAAGTAGAGAATGCCAGAGAATGCATAGAATGCGGAAAATGTTCTGAAAAATGCCCGTTTAATCTTGATGTTCCGGAGATAATTAAAAAAAACATAAATTTTTTTGACAATCTGAATAAAACAAAAAAATAATAATCTAATATTTTTAAAATGACTCCCAGGGGAAGAATTGAAGCTGTTTTAAACCATGAGATTCCAGATATGGTTCCTATTGGTGATGGGTTATTTCAACACTGGGGCTTCATAAACCATTTTTATAAAACAAAAAATTCAGGCAGGTGGACACTCGAAGAAATTTGCAGAGCTGTAGGCAATTCCGGAGTTGATTTTGCATTTGATCTTGCACCGTCGCTTAACCCTGGAACAGAGAAAAGACTTGGCCTGACTTACAGAATTACCGAATGGACTGAAGTGATTATTGATAGGCCATTTAAGACAATGAATGAAACAAAGGAATGGATAAAAGATCTGATATTGAAAATAAAGAATTCAGACCCGGACGTAATGTGGAGTTTTGCCGGTAATTCCGGCATGTGGGGACTTGGAAAAAGTAATTACAAAAAGGAATTTCTTATGAAAAAAAAATGGCTTGGCGATACGGTTCTAATGCATGTCGGGAGCCCCGCTCATCTTGATACCTGTTATATGATGGCAGGGATGGAATTTTTTTCATATCTTTTAGCCGATGATTACGGACTTCTTATAGAATGGTTTGATGAGCTCTGCAGACATGAAAGAAAAAGGGTTGAAAGATGTGCTGATTTTAAGCTATCCCCT
>JAMCQQ010000422.1 GCA_023379515.1 Actinomycetota bacterium | reverse complement strand
GATAATATGGCCGATTGTGGCCCCATCTCTTTTCATCTTATCATTGTATAAAGTCTGAGTAGTAATATTTCCATAAGGAGTGTAAAAACAAGATGTTGTAAGACCTTCTTTTGTGGTATTGCTTTTAAAATCTATGCTTTCATGAATGATTTTATAGGGGTTGTTCTTAAGATCATAAATACCGAGTCCGAGGAATGCATTGCTTTTTTTATTTAAAAAATTTGAGAAATCAGGAACAACGCTGTGAAAGCCAATGTCCAGATCATTTACAATTTCATAAAGAGAAAGATCCTTATATTTCTTTGGAAGAGTACCGCTTAGCTTGTTTGATTTATACCAGATATCAAGTCTTGGGACAAAAGGTAGATGGTCTGTCTTTTCGCCTTTAATTGTGTTTAATATTCTTTCTCTCCAATTCATCTTATAAATAATAACATTGTTTATTTATTTAGAAAATTAAAAAATTTTCTTATACTGCAAAATATACAATATTTTAATTTCCTTAATAGACAGGTTCAAATCTATTGACTATTTATATTAAGGAATACTATATTATTAACTGGTATAGCCCGGTATACTATTATACCAGTAAAACCGTATATCTACCAGCCAAGACAAAAGTATAAAAATATGTGCGGGTTTTTAAATAAATATTGCTGCTATATCTCCAAATTACCGAAAAGTCACTCTTTGATTGCATTTCTTATCAAGTTATTATAATAATTAAAGTTTCACTTATCTTAAGAATTACGATAGACTTTCTTTATAAAATTTAGAGATTTGAGGCAAAAAGATTAAAGAATTACTTTCGCTGTACAAATATTTCAAAAAACATAAGCTTTCTTTAACCGGCAGTATTTTATATATATTATTTACAAATCTTATCGGGCTGCTGATTCCGTGGATCTTAAAGCTTGCCATCGACAGCATTGAAAAACTCCCTCACAGTCAGGCACAGTTAATCAAATATGGATTGATGCTTGTCGCTGTTTCTGCTGTTGAAGGTGTTTTGCGATTCTATATGAGAAAGCTTTTAATTGGAATTTCCCGAAAAATTGAATATAGCATTAGAGCTGATTTCTTTTCTCACTTCCAAAAGCTTGATTCCTCATTTTTTGAAAATAACAGAACCGGGAGCATCATGGCACTTATTACCAATGATCTTGATGCTGTCAGAAACTTCCTTGGTCCGGGACTTTTAAACTTATTCAGCACAATATTCATATTTATTTCCACTCTGATTGTAATGTTTTTGATAAATGTAAAGCTTTCACTTTATTCAACGATCGCATTCCCAATTTTGCCCTTGCTTGTCTGGTGGTTGAGTTCCAAGCTTTATGATAGGTTTAAGATATCGCAGGAACAATATGCATTATTATCGGCAAGGACACAGGAAAGCCTTGCCGGAATAAAAGTCGTAAAATCTTTCACCCAGGAAAAAAATGAAAAAGATACATTCTCTGATTTAAACAGCGAATATATAAAAAAGAACATGGCTTTTGCAAAAATCAGGAGTGTTTTCTGGCCCGCAATGATTTTTATCGGCGGTATAGGAATAATGGTCGTTCTGCTGGTAGGCGGAAAACAGGTAATAGCCAAAGTTCTTACCCTGGGACAATTTGTTCAGTTCAGCGCTTACATTGGCTCCATAACCTGGCCGCTGATATCACTCGGATGGGTCATTAATCTTATACAAAGGGGTTCGGTATCTATGGGCAGATTGAACAACGTCTTCAAAATTAAACCTTCGATCACCGATCCTCCAAAATCTTCAGGAGTCAGACACTTAAGCGGCAATGTTGTTTTTAAAAATGTGTCTTTCAAGTATCCGCAATATCAAAGTTATGAAGCAGCCAACGAAAACAACGGGAAAAATGAAAACATCAGTAACGATTGGGTATTGCAAAATATTAACTTTGAAATAAGAGCAGGCACACAGGTTGGAATTGTCGGATTTACAGGCTCCGGTAAATCAACAATCGTTAATTTAATCCCAAGACTATATGACCCCCAGCAAGGGAATCTGGCAATTGACGGACATAACCTGAAAGACCTGAATTTGGCAATATTGAGATCAAATATAGGTTATGTAACCCAGGAGCCGTTTATTTTCTCCAAAACAATTAAGGAAAATATACAGTTCGGAAAAGAAGAACTTTTTGCAAGTCTTACAACAGAAGAAATCGAGCATAAAGTAATCCAGGCATCTAAGATTTCCCACTTGCACGAAGATGTTTTAAGTTTTCCGGACGGGTATGCAACAATTATAGGTGAAAGAGGAGTAACACTATCGGGCGGACAGAAACAGAGGCTTGCAATCGCAAGGGCAATCATAATCGAACCCAGAATTTTAATTTTAGACGATTCTTTCTCAAGCGTTGATACCAATACCGAAGAGCTGATACTGAATGACTTGAAAGAAAAAACTAAAAAACTTACAAAAATAATAGTCTCCCACCGTATTTCAACTATTAAGGATTCAGATCTTATCTTGGTTTTGGATGAGGGACAAATAACTGAGACAGGAACCCATAGTCAGTTGTTGAAGAGCTGCGGAATTTATCAGAAGCTATACCAAAGGCAGCAGTTATCAGAAAAACTTGACGAAGAGATTTAAACAGAATTAATAGAAAAACAGGTAAAAAATAGAAATATTAACATGAAGGGTACATTTAAAAACAACTTATATGAGAAAGAAGCTGAAGAAAAGCAACTGGATTGGAAGACTGCGTCCAAGCTCTTTAGGTATGTAAGACCATATAAGACTCTTTTGATTCTGACAATATTCCTGCTGCTGATTACAGCATTGCTGGAGGTAGCGGGACCTTATCTTATAAAGGTAGCTATAGACAGTTATATAACTCCGGGAAAACTTGATGGCCTTTTATATATTGTCCTTCTTTACGGAGCAATAATACTTGTTGAATTTTTAATAAGATATTTCCAGCAGTATATGACAGAATATTTGGGCCAAAAAATAATGTATGATATGAGAATGGATATTTTTAACCATGTCCATAAGATGGAAATGTCTTTTTTTGATAAAAATCCCGTCGGAAGAATTCTGACCAGAATCACTACCGATGTACAGGCGCTAAATGAAATGTTGTCCTCCGGAATTGTGACCCTTTTTGGTGACATTTTCATGATCGCAGGCGTTATGATAGTAATGATAAGTTTAAATTTAGAACTTTCTCTTGTTACTTTTTCCGTGCTCATACTTCTCGCAGCAGCAACTATTATTTTCAGAAAAAAAGTCAGAATGTCCTTTAAAATAATAAGAACCAAAATTTCAAATATGAATTCCTACATACATGAAGCTATAAATGGGATAAACACGGTCAAACTATTTAACAGGGAAGGCAGAAACGAAGAAGAGTTTGATGAAGTTAACAAAAGCTACCTGTCTGAATACTTAAAGACCATCTTTTATTATTCTGTATTTTTTCCTGTGGTGTCATTTATCAGCACACTGGCAGTTGCACTGATAATCTGGTATGGGGGCGGAGAAGTAATTCAAAACTTTCTGACAGTCGGAATATTGGTTGCATTTATACAGTATATAGAAAAATTCTTTCATCCTATAAGCGATTTAGCCGAAAAGTTTGGAATCCTGCAGGAAGCTGTAGCTGCATCTGAGAGAATTTTCAGTCTGCTTGAGCAGGAACCAAAAATAACTTCCGTGAGAAACCCTGTGAAAATTGAAAAAATTAAAGGGGATATAAAATTCGATAAAGTATGGTTTGCATATGAGGAAGATAATTTCATATTGAAAGATATTTCCTTTGAACTTGAAAGCGGGCAGAGTGTGGCAATCGTAGGAGCAACAGGCTCTGGCAAAACATCAATTATCAATATATTGAGCAGGTTTTACGACATCCAGAAAGGAAATATTTATCTTGATAGTATCGATATAAGAGAGTACGAGCTTACGGACCTGAGAAAACATATAGGAATAGTTATGCAGGATGTATTTTTATTCTCAGGTACGATCCTGGATAATATAAGGCTTGGCAACAAGGAAATTTCTTTAGAGCAGGTTATAGAAGCTGCAAAATATGTAAACGCGCATAAATTCATTGAGAAGCTTCCTGAAAAATATAATCAGGAAGTCAAAGAAAGAGGGCTGTTGTTGTCTGTTGGGCAGCGTCAGCTTATTGCTTTTGCAAGAGCGCTGGTTTTTAATCCGGAGATACTTCTTGTGCTTGATGAGGCTACCTCAAGTATAGATTCCGAAATTGAAGCTTTGATTCAGGATGCACTTTCAAGAATAATGAAGAACAGAACCACAATAATTATCGCCCACAGGCTTTCAACAATAAAACATGCAGACAGGATCATCGTACTTTCACACGGGCAGATTGTTGAAAGCGGAAGCCATAAAGAGCTGCTTAAATTAAAGGAAGTTTATTATAATCTCTATAAATACCAGTATCAGCTGCACATTTAGCAATTGAATTATCTAACGGGGTTAATCATTAATAATTTTTTGCTTCAACTTTACTGTGATATAATCTTTTTTAACAAAATAATCAAATAACAATCCTGAGGAAGATCTTTAAACCTTTTTTCAAAAATTTTTAGTTAATTTATAAATAATTTGCACATTTTAATTTTACTATTTAAACTTGGTAATATAGTAATTAAAATTCCTAAATAAAATAAAGAGAATATTTTAATTAATTTATAATTTTAAAAGCCTAAAATAATGAAATGTCCATATTGCCAGAATATAGATACGAAAGTAATTGAAACAAGAATATCCGATTCAAACGGCAGCATAAGAAGAAGACGGATGTGTGAGAAATGCAGCAACAGGTTTACCACCTTTGAAAGGATAGAAAATACCCCTATTGCTGTTATAAAAAAGGACAATACACGGCAGCCTTTTGACAGGAATAAGATTCTAAGCGGTTTGATCAGGGCCTGTATTAAAAGAAATATATCAACAGCAATGCTTGAAAAAATTGTTGATGAAATAGAATCAGAAATAAGAAATTTCCATTCAAATGAAATAAGCTCAAAAGAAATCGGGGATCTGGTTTTGAAAAAACTCCGTGATCTTGACAAGGTTGCCTACATAAGATTCGCTTCGGTTTATAAACAGTTTGACAGCATCAAGCAATTTACAAGCGAATTATCGGAATTAAATAAGAAAAAAAAGCATTAATTTATTACGCATCACTGCAACAATGCCTTTCTATTTTCAAGTCTCTCAATACTAAAATTCTTTTTTGACTATTCTCAATACTCGGTCTGTTTATTTTTCAATTTTTTTATTAAATCGCAATCACTATAACCTATCTTCTGCCTTAGAGCCTGCATAAAAAACTTTTATTATTATATATTTCATTTGACAAATATTTCATTATTTGTATAATTGTCAATATTAAATATTAAATAATAGAAGTAACATCAATATTCAAATGAATCAAACAGTAAGACAAGATAATACAGATCGTATACTAAGTGCTTTTGATAAAATAAGTAAAGTATTTGCATCAATGGAATCTTTCGGTGCAGAAACAGGTATAAGCAAACCCGAACTTCTTACAATAGAAGTGATTTCCAGGTATGAGAAGATTATGATGAATCTCATCGCAAAAAATTTGAACATTGGAACAAGCACAGCTACAAGTATTGTCGATCGCCTGATTGAGAAAAATTTAGTTAAAAGAGAAAGAAACGGCGGAGACAGGCGAGCCGTCAGGGTTGTACTTACTGAAAAAGGAAAAAAAATCAATATAAAATACCAGAATCAAAAGAAAGAAATGTTTTCAGATATGATGGTGCTGCTCACACTGGAAGAGCAAGAATGTTTTATAAAGGCCCTTGAAAAAATAGCAGTAAAAATACAGGACAGAGGATCTCATTGAGGATAAAGGTAGTTTATTTTTAAGATTATTTATTATATCCATTACTAAGATAACAAATATGAATAAAACTATAACAACAGATAAAATTTTAATAACCGGAGCAACAGGTTTTATTGGGCTGCATCTTGCTAAAAAATTAATGGAAGAAGGAGAGAAAATAAAATGTCTTGTAAGAAAGTCAAGCTCTAGAACTGCAATAGA
This sequence comes from Actinomycetota bacterium, assembly GCA_023379515.1. The sequence continues at coordinate 6,151 of JAMCQQ010000422.1, read as the reverse complement.
TTTTCTAAATAGTTTGGATGCTGAGTTGGCATATGGTGATCTGCTTGACAAAGAATCTCTCAAAGAAGCACTAAAAGATACAGATACTATATTTCATCTGGGTGGCGGCGGAAGAGTTGGTATGCTTGAAGAAATATGCTATAAAATAAATGTTGAAGGTACGAAAAATCTGCTTGATATCTGTGTGGAGCAGGGACACTTAAAAAACTTTATCCATGTAAGTACATGCGCTGTGATGGGTGATATTAAGAATGGGCCAGCAGACGAAACATATCCTTACAATCCAAGCAATATTATATATTCCAAGGCAAAGACAGAAAGCGAAAAGATCGCACTGTCATATGGAGATAAAATAAAACTTGCTGTTGTGCGTTTCCCCGGTGTTTATGGCATACCCTTAATAAAAGAAGATATCAACTATATGCAGGGAGTAACACCTGCGTTGATGATATTTTTTGCGGTAAAAAATGGACAGTGGATGTATATTGGTGATGGGAAAAACCTTATACATATGTTTAATGTAGAGGATGCTGTAAACGGCTTGATATTAGTATCAAAAAATAGAAAACCTGGCGAAATATATATAATTGGTGATGATAAATCATATTCCATGCATGAATTTATTGAACTCATAGCTAAAATACTTGGTGTCAATGCACCAAAAAGGTATTTGTCTGTTTCTCTTGCGCGTTTCTTTGCAACATTGTTTGAACTGAAAGTCAGATTTTTCGGCGGCAGTCCAAGAATGTCAAAAGAGATGATAAACGGATTTATTTCCAATATGTCTTTTAGTATTGCAAAATCAAAGTTTGAGATAGGCTACGGGCCCACAATAAAGTTGGAAGACGGATTGAGAGAAACAGTGAAATGGTACAAGGAAAATAACTTTTTATAAATATTTAATTTCGCCTGGAAGGCTATTATAGCCATAGATGGAGAAATATGTGTCAAAACAGAAACATTGTCTTATTTCATTTTCTTTCATATGTATAAAGCTTGTACAATCAACAAAACTGAAATCCCGGTCTTCGTATTTTATAAACGTTTTCCAGCTATCAAAGAAAATGTTTTCGCCTGAGTAAAGTATCTTTAAAAAATTGCTTTGAAGGATTTTTTCACCCCAGCTAAATGCAATTGAACTTCCCATCTTTCTTCTAATTAATGTTAAAGTTTCAGAAATTATGAAATCGCTTGAGAAAACTTTAAAATTATCTATATCATTTTTAAAAAATTTCAATGCGATATCATGGTTAAGATCACGGGCATTAATAATTGCAAAAAATGCGCTTGTATCTATAAACAATTTTTCCATTACTTGAATCTTAACTTAAAAATTATTTTTTAAAAAATTTCAATGCGATATCATGGTTAAGATCACGGGCATTAATAATTGCAAAAAATGCGCTTGTATCTATAAACAATTTTTCCATTACTTGAATCTTAACTTAAAAATTATTTTTTAAATTCTTCATTATCATAAATATATTTGTCATGATTTAGTGACAAATCTTCAGGTCCTTCAGAAATAATTTCTGTTAAAGTAAAAAAGGGGTCATTCTTTTTTGCTTGAATGTTTTTTTTAGTTTCAAAAACAGTCAATGCCTCTCTTATAACAAAAGAAACATTGGTTGAGTTTTGTATGGCAATTTTCTTTGCTTTATTATATAAATCGTCACTAAGTTCAAAATTTATTCGTTTCATTTTTTTTTGCTATATTTTTAAAATTATATGTGCACACATATTCTATATTAATTTTAAAATTATGTAAATATTTTATTTCGGAAACAGGTTTTTTTCGGTTATAATATCCTTAAATTATTTATCTATATTGCAGGATTTTTTTGTAACTTGATAAATAAAAAACAGCAATATGATTACTTGAGAAGCGAATAAAAAAAGTTTATTAATTATAATATTGAAGCACAAAAAAAACAGACCAATTATATCCGGTTCTTTAATAGCTTTTCTTGCCTTTGTTATTTTAATTTTCCCGTTAGATTACTTATTCGCTAAAAGCTATATATTTATTGTTCCTTTTGTATTTGAAGAACAAAAAATTACCCCCGGCACACAAAAAGCGGTTTATCTTACCGGTTATAGCAGTATCGGAAATAAGAAAAAAAGGCAGCAGATTTATGAATTAATAGATAAGACCGAGCTAAATAGTATAGTATTTGATGTAAAGGATGATAACGGGTACATAGATTATAACTGCACAATACCTGAAGTTCTGAAAACAGGGGCGGTCAAAAGCTATTATGACATTGATGAAATTTTGGACGAATTTGAGAAAAAAGATATCTACAGCATAGCACGATTTGTAGCTTTTAAAGACAATGTCCTCCCTAGGGCAAGAACTGATTTTGCAATACTTAATAAAAATACGGGTAATCCCATAAGCCTGGAAGGATCCACCTGGGTGGATATTTACAACGAGGAGGCATGGGATTATTACATCAGCACTATAAAAGATCTTGCATCAAGAGGAGTTGATGAAGTTCAATTTGATTATGTCAGAGCTCCCTCCAGGGGTAATATAGCAAATGCGGAATATCCATATAATATTAATGAAAACGACAAAGTCTGGGCCATTAAGAACTTCCTAAAAAAAGTTCAGGAAGAGACTAAATCTTATAATATCAAAATTTCTGCAGATGTTTTCGGATTGGTTTTTATTACCGAAAATGATCAGGGTATAGGGCAGCTGATAGAAGAGATGGCACCACAGCTTGATTATATATACCCTATGGCTTACCCTTCCCATTATAATATTCATTTTCTTGGCTTTCAGGATGCAGAAGCCCATCCATATGAAGTGGTAAAATTTACTCTCGAAAAAGGCCTTGAAAGGATAGGAGATACAGGCTGCAAAATTATTCCCTTTGTACAGGCATTCAGTTATGATTTGAAGTACACAGATAAGGAAATTCTTGCTCAGATAAAAGCTGCCGAAGATCTCCAAATTAAAGGATTTCTATTCTGGAATGCAGCAAACAAATACAGCACTGTAGAAAAAGCCCTGATTTCAAGGATATCAAATGATACAGTTGAGACTAACTGAGATAAGATAAATGCTAAAACTTATAGCGAAGCACGGCACCAATACTTCCGGCTTTTAGGAGCCTTTCATTATTTTCGGTATCAACAACTTCGCATCCCTGTTTTAAAGCATCTTCTATGATTTCATCAACAATGTCGCTGTAATATGTTAGCTTTGAATCACAATAAGGACATGTCTCTTCGTGTTCTACTGTTAAATAGTTACATGAATTGCAAACATACCCATCATGTTTGAAATTGATATCATAAATGATGGTTTTAGTCTGCTCAAGGTTAAGAGCATTTATTGTTGCTTTGATTCCAAGTACACCCATTCCACCAGGAAAATATTCATCTATCAGCTTATCGATAATTACATTTTTAATTGCAGTTTCATATTCAATAATAACCTTATTTGCCTTTTCCTTAATATCGCTCAGTGGTGAGTTAGGTTCTGCATAAATGTTTCCTATATGAATTTGCTGCAGGTAACTGTGCAGATAATTTTCAAACTGCGGGATTATTTCTTTTCTTCCTGCCAGGATAAGACTATCAAATCTTCTGTCTTTAAAAAGCTCGAAAGTCCTCTCATTTATAATCTTAAAGAATTGATGCAGCTTTTCTTCGATTCTGCCCAATAATTTCTTTTCCTTATCAGCAAGCTGTCTCTTATAATTTACTTTTGGCGGAACTTCACTGATAAATGCAGCAAGATATTCATTTATCTCCCCCATATAAAAAGAATAGATCTGAGCTTTTTCCTTATCAAGAAGTAAAACTCCATAAACCTTATAATTTTTCAGCAATGTTCTCAGGTTCTGAGTATGAGGTTTGGGATCTATTATTATTTTAGATTTTAAACTTAATGGAAGTCTTATTATCTTCCACAAACCTAGGTTATCAGCATAAATTATTACTGTCTTAGCAGATTCAGGCAGGAAGATATCATTAATATATCTCTTTATCTTTTCAAGTAAATCAGATAAATTTCTTTTCTGTACCTTATCAATATTTGTATTGCTGTCAATATTGCTTTTAGCTTCAGTTATCATGGAATTCAATCCGGTGATATAATCCTGACGCAAGATCTTGGAGCTATCAACTCTTAGGTAAACTGAAATTACAAGGCTGCCGTTTGGAACATAATCCAGGATTTCTTTTAAGTCTTTTGAATAATTTTTAGCTGATAACCTAGGTTTGTGGAAGATAATAAGACTTCCATTAAGTTTAAAATCTAATATTATTATACTAAGGTTATTATACTAAGTAATTCAACAATTTTTTATTACTTTCTTGCATAAGTTAATATTTTTATGATGGGGGCAATTTATGCTTATTTTTTTAGGATATAAATTTGTGGAATTCTTGGCATTTGCAACTCCATACCCATTTACATATTTTATTGCTTCTGTTTCTGCAAGATTTTTATTCAATTTAAATATCAATGTTGATGCCCTTAAGGCTAATGTTGCAAATGTACTTAATCTTGATAAAAATGACAAAGATGTTACTTTGATGACGAGGAAAATATATATTAACTGGTTTCTGACAGTGGCCGATTTTCTTAAGCATACACGTGTATCAAAGGAAAAATTAAAACAAAGAATAGAGGTTAAGGGCCTGGAAAACTTAGATAAGGCACTGGAAAAAGGAAAGGGTGCTGTCATATTTTCAGCTCATATCGATAATATAGAATGGGGAGCTTGCAGGCTGGCAGTTGAAGGCTACAAAATGTGGGCCACAGGACTTCACAGACCTTATGAACCAACCAACAAATTCTTTGAATCCAGACGCCTGGCAAAGGGGGTAAGAATATTATATGTAAATAAAAGTCTCTTGGATGTCTTTCGTATATTGAAAAATAACGAAGTTATTGCTATCCCCACGGACTGGGATTCGCGGGGAACGGCACGCATACATGATTTTTTTGGAAAAAGGGCATATATTCCCTCGGGACCAGTTGAAATAGCAATGAAATCAGGTGCAGCGTTAATTCCAAGTTTTATTTACAGAAAAAGCAAATATGATCATTTTCTTGAAATAGGACAACCTCTGGAGCTGGAAACTGAAGGTGAAAAAAAGGAGCTTATAGATAAAAATACTGCTAAAATGGCAAATGTCCTACAGAAATATATCAAAGAACATATTGACCAGTGGGAAATGTTCCATGATATATGGGCATAAATTATAACAAAGGTTAAATCAATAAGGATCATAAATGAAGATAATGACAGATGAACTAAATAGCATAGCCTGGTATACAAAAGAGATAAAAGATATAGAATCGCTGCTGCAGGCAGATACAATCAATGGTCTTGGCGTTAATGAAGCTGGAGAAAGATTAAAAACATCTGGTTTTAATGAACTTGAAGAAAAAAAGGGGCGCAGTCCTTTTAAAATATTTATTTCCCAGTTTAATGATTTCATGATATGGATATTGATTGCAGCAGCTTTTATTTCAGGAATTATTATTAAGGAAGCTACAGATGCCATTGTAATACTCGTAATTCTGATTATAAATTCTGTCATGGGATTTATACAGGAATTCCGCGCAGAAAAGGCTTTACAGGCATTAAAAGAGCTTGCCGCCCCTACGGCTCTGGTGATTAGAGACGGCATAGAAGAACAAATAAATTCAAAACTTTTAGTGCCTGGTGACCTTTTAAAACTGACCAGCGGTGATCTTATACCTGCAGACTGCAGGATCATAAGTGAGGTAAATCTTGAGGTAAATGAATCCATATTAACAGGAGAATCTCTTTCAGTTGAAAAATCCGTTGAAAATATAGACAAAGCAGGAATACCGCTCGGAGACAGGAAGAATATGCTTTTCAGCGGCACAACAATCGTAAAAGGCAGATGCAGGGCACTTATTGTTGGCACTGGTAAAAATACTGAAATAGGTAAAATAGCAACCCTTGTACAGAGCAAAGAGGAACAGACACCACTGCAGAGGGAGCTTAAAAGCGTGGGTAAAAAAATTGGAATTATCTGCCTTGCGGTAAGCGCCGTAGTATTTGCATCCGGCATTTTAAAAGGCAATCCCTTTTCTGAAATGTTCCTGGTTGCCGTGGCACTTGCTGTTGCATCAATTCCCGAAGGGCTTCCTGCA
>JAMCQQ010000421.1 GCA_023379515.1 Actinomycetota bacterium | reverse complement strand
AACCACAAATTTAAATTTTTGGAAAGTGTTAAAAAAGTTTATGAGCTAGGGCTACCAATTTATGCAACTAAAAATACTGCAGATTTTTTAAATAAAAACAATGTCAAAACAAAAAGTCTTTACAAATTACATGAAAATAAATCTCCAAATGTTTTAGAATATTTTCAACAGGGAAAAATAGATTTTGCTGTCAATGTTGTTGATTCGTATATTAAAAAAATTGTCGATGATGATTACGCATTGAGAAGATCGGCTATTGATCATAATATACCGCTTTTTACTAACAGGCAAAAAGCAGATCTTTTTATAAGAGCCGTCTCGAGCAAGAAATTAGATGACCTCCTAATAAAATCTTGGGATGAATACGTAAAATGAAATTGTTAACTCTACCAGGTTTGATTGATCCGCATGTTCATCTTCGTGATTTAGGCTTGGAATATAAAGAAGATTTTTATTCCGGTACTTCTGCTGCTTTAGCAGGCGGGTACACGACAGTGATAGATATGCCGAATAATAAAAATCCCATTTTTACTAAAGAAGCGCTTGAGGAAAAGATAAAAATTGCCAAGGAAAAAATTGTCTGTAACACCGGTTTCTATTTTGGTACAGATGGAAAAAATTTGAAAGAATTTGAAAAAGTAAAAAATATGGCAATGGGATTAAAAATATATATGAATGAAACAACTGGGAATTTTTTAATTGATTGGCAAGATTTAGAAAATATTTTTAAAGCCTGGCCCGAAGATGCAGGGCCGATTCTTCTTCATGCAGAAAAAGAAGCGGTGATTTTTGCTCTAAAAGTGGTTAAAAAGATAAAAAGAAAAACACATTTTTGCCATATTAACTTAAAGAATGATTTAGTCCAAATATTAAAAACAAAAGAAAAAGGACTCCCAATAACTTGCGGCGTAACTCCTCACCATCTCTTTTTAAGCCTTGATGATTTACCAAAACTAAAAGGATTAGGAATAATGAAACCTCCGCTTGCAACACAAAAAGACGTAGATTTTCTTTGGAAACAGATTAAAAACATCGATATTATTGAATCTGATCATGCTCCTCATGCCATAGAAGAAAAGCAAAAAGAGAAACCTGCCTACGGGATTCCGGGACTTGAAACTACTTTACCCTTGTTATTAACTGCAGTATCAGAAGGCAAAATTACAATTGAGGATATAAAGAGATTATGCTTTACTAATCCAAAGCAACTATTTTCAAGCATTCATGCTCACTGGACATTCCACAATAAAGTTATTGTTGATCTAGATGAGGAATGGATAATCGAAAATAAAAATTTAAAGACAAAATGTGGTTGGTCTCCGTTTAATGGTAGAAAAGTAAAAGGAAAAGTTAAGGAAGTTTATTTACACAAAGAATTAGTATTTAAAGATGGAAAAATCGTGAATAAAAAAGGTACTGGACAAATTGTGCAAAGGAACGTCTCAAATACTTAAATTAATTGACAACACTAATAAAAGTGCGATACGATTTAAACAATGAATGATCTGAAGGTTCCTTTTTTTACAGTTTTATTTATTCTCCTTGCTTTAATTTTTTATACTAAGTTTTTTGGGCCAATTCCTTTTTATTTAAACAATATTCAAACCACCAAAAATAATCTTTTTCATGCACAGGGAAGTGGTAAAGCAACGGATGCACCCGATACAGCAATGATAGTTGTTGGAGTTACTCAGGACGCTTCGACGGTCGAGCAGGCACAAAATAAAGTAAATGCTGTTATAAGAAAGATTATTGATGACCTAAAAAAACTCGGAGTAGAAGAGAAAAATATAAAAACAGAAAATTATAGCGTTAATCCTAAGTACAGTTACAATGGATCGACTGACAGAATTAATGGCTATACGGTTTATCAACAACTAGAAATAAAAGTAAAACCGATAGAAAAAATAAACAAAGTAATAGATACCGCAACCGCCGACGGAGCAAATATTGTAAACCAGGCAACCTTTGTTTTTTCGGATGTGTTAAAGAAAAAGTTGGAAAATAAAGCAAGAGAAGAGGCAGTAAAAGATGCAAAAAGTAAAGCTGAAAGCCTATCAAGAGCTGCAGGAATAAAACTAGGTAGGGTAATTGACGTTCAAGAAAGCAGTGATTATTCAATTATCAGACCAATGCTGGGGAAAGTCGCACCTGCTGTAGAAACTCAAGACAAATTATTACCTTCGACTACAATAACCCCTGGTGAAAATTCTATTACAACAAACATAGATATTTACTACGAAACCTACTGATTCTTCTTGGCCTTATTACCACTATGAAAACTAGAATGTACCTCTCTAAGTTGTTTATTAGTAATATGAGTGTAAATCTGAGTTGTCGCTATATTTTTATGACCAAGCATTTCTTGTACGGATCTAAGATCTGCTCCGTTAGTTAATAAATCTGTCGCAAAAGAATGTCTTAAGGTGTGAACGGTTGCATCAACTGGAATTCTTGCCTGTCTGACATATTTTTTTACCATTCTTTCTACACTTCTTGCAGTCAAGCGCATTTTTTCTCCCTGGTTATCTTCCAAAACAGGTCCGGAATAGCGAATAAAAAGTGGTTTAAAAGAGTCTCTCCTTTTATCCAAATATCTTTTAAGCCATTCGGCAGCGCGATCTGAAACAAAAACAATTCTGGATTTTCCACCTTTTCCAATAACTCCAAACTCTTTTCTTTCTAAATTTATTCTATCTTTATTAAGTCCTACTAATTCGGAAACACGAAGCCCACTGGAAAAAAGAAGCTCTAGAATGGCCCTGTCTCTTATTCCTTCTTCTTTAGAAGTGTCAGCAGCCATTACTAATCTATCCACCTGATCCTTTTCTAGAAACTTAAGAGATCTGCTTTCGGTTTTAGGTAAGTCTATTTTTGAGGGTTCTAAAGTTTCATAATCATTTTTAATTAAAAAGCGTAAGAAAGAGCGCAGAGCAATAATGTAATAATTTTGGGTTACCTTTTTAAGAGTTAAGCCCCTCTCGTCCTGTTTGTTGGCAAGAAAAACTCTATACTTTCTAATAATTGACAGATCCAAATCTTTTAGGTCTTTGTGTGGCATTGTTTTTGAAAACCATCTTTCAAAAACTAACAAATAGTGTTTGTAATCACGGATAGTAAGCTTTGAGCAGTTTTTCTCAATTTCCAAATATTCAAGAAATTGATCTGTTAGCTCGGATAACGTACCATTCATATCTTTATGATACAAAAATATTTTGCGACGTGCAAACTTGACAATATAAGCCTAAAATCCGCATACTAAATATATGCGAGAAGAATACATAAGACTCATAAAGGAATACATTAAATTAAAACCCGAATATAAGCAGACATTTGAAGAAGTTAAAGCAAATGTTTTAAGCGTTGGAGCAACGGAGGAAGAACTTGATGAAGCAATAAAGCAGATTACCGGCCTTCCTTCATCTTCTTTGGTCATGAATCACGAAGAAGCTCTTCCTCTAGAAAATCCGTATCCCAGAGATAAAAAAATTTGGAAAAAAATTCCTAACAAAAAGAGGCTAGCTATTGTATTTTCTGCTTTTGCAGCCATAATTTTTGCTTTTGTATTTTTTCCAAATTCACAAAAACAAACAAAAATCATAGTTCAAAATAAAATTAATCCTGTTATTTCCAAGGCAGAAAAAGCTAAAATTATTCCTCCTGTTTTTGCAAACACAAATCCGATTGACGTTAATAAAACTTTTTCATTTCCTAAATCTGATACCTCATTAACGATAACTTCAACTCCGAAAAAAGAAATTTTGGGATTTTTTCCATACTGGGTCTTAGAAAAAGCTGATGAAATTGATCTTCGCTTTTTAACCTCTCTCAGTCTATTTGGACTTGAAATAGATGGAAAAGGAGAAATTGTTACTTCAAATAATAATGGCCAAGTTGATGGGGGATGGAATATGTGGAACGATCCAAAACTAGATGGACTGATTAGAAGAGCAAAAAATAACGGTATTAAAACCTATATCACTTTAAAAGCATTTAATAATGAAAACATAGAGACATTATCTTTATCAGATGAAGCACAGAAAACATTCATTTCAAATGCTATGTATTTAGTTAACTCAAAAAATTTAGACGGAATTAATTTAGACTTTGAATATATCGGGGAACCAGAAGAAAAAGTCAAAAAAGCTTTTGTAAGACTTGTGACAAATCTGGAAACAGAATTAAAAAGACAATTCCCGAATTCTGTTTTGACAATAGATACATATCTAAGCTCAGGTTCTACCAATACTTTATTTGATATTACGCTTCTTGCACAGGTCAGTGATCAGTTTGTAATTATGGGTTATGACATGCATACTCCTCTTGGTCCTGCCGGATCAATCTCTGCCATGGGAGGGGAAACTAATGTAATCGGTTATGTTCAAAATTATTTGGAAAAAATTCCTGCAGAAAAAATTATATTAGCCGTTCCATATTACGGATATGATTGGCCTAAAAACTCCTCGGCAAGCATTTTGTCATATTCCGAAATTGCAAATAGTAGCAAGAAGCGTAATATCA
>JAMCQQ010000420.1 GCA_023379515.1 Actinomycetota bacterium | reverse complement strand
AATTGAAAAGAAAGAAAAATCCTATTTGATAATCGATCCTTCTCAAAAAGATATTAAAAAATTAGACAAATATTTTTCTGTAAATACCGGTGATGATGAAGAAATTGTTGATTTTCCTGATTACTTGTTAGGTTCAAGAAGCCATAGGCCAAAAATAAAACTCGAAAGTAAAAAAAGAATAGATGAGTATATCAAAGAATATGTACATATGGACGCAGAGTTGATTTTGCAGCTTGGTTATACGGACCATGTGAAAATAATATCGGATAGATACGGCAGTGAAATTTTTATGGGGGTTCATATCCCATCTGCAATTTGTGAAATATTTGACCCTATAACCGGATATGCAGGTTTTGAGCAAGGTTTGCTTGCCTTCCATGATTGGCCTGAAGGGATGCGATATCTCCTGGAGAGATGTTATGAGGAACAGCTTGAGTGGGCAAAAGCTTATGCCAGAGCCGGAGCTCATGCTTATATAATATCCGAGAGCTATATTTCTCCCGACATTGTAAATCCCCGAATTTACAGAGATTTCATGAAAGATGTACATGCAGATTATTTTAATGAAATTAAAAAGATGGGACTGGTTCCCATCTGCATGTTTTGGGGTGATATAAACCCAATCCTGTCTGATCTGCTTGAGATAAATGTAAGTGCAATGATGTTTGAAGAAAGCAAGAAAGGCTTTATTCTTGATATAAAAAGAATCAGAGAAAAGATCGGAGAAAGAATCTGTGTTTTTGGCAATATTGATTCGATACGCCTTCTTCATTGTGGTACTCCGGAAGACATAAAAAAAGAAGTCGGGATACAGCTGGATGGGGCAAATAATAATTTCATAACCTGCAATGGAAGCCCAATAGCGTCCGGAACTCCGTCGGAAAATGTACAAGCGATGATAGAAGCCGGCAGAAAAGGGCTAACGGAATATTAGGTAAATATTTTTAAAAATTAACAATAATAAACCGGTCAGATTTTAGGATTTTAGAAATTCTATTGAAAGGTAATATTTTATGGGCTTAACTTCAAAAGAGAGAATGCAAATTGCCATGGAGCACAAAGAACCTGACATGGTTCCTTTCCAGGCGACTTTTGTTCCTGAAGTTGATAAGATTCTGAGAAAGAAATATGCAAAAGAAATAGAAGGAATAAAGGGGAAAAAAGAAGAAAAATATCAGGGAATGACTGAACTTGATATATTGTTTGGCCACGATATGCTTCTTTTGACTTATGGGTTGTCAACGGGGTATTACAGGGATACGGATGCCGGCACTTATATTGATGAATGGGGTATTATCTGGAAAAAAATTCCATACAAAACTATTAATGGGGATGGATATTATACGGAAATAGTAAGATTTCCTCTGGCTGATGACAATAAGATAGACAGTTACATATCACCCGATCCTGACAATGAAGATATGGGATATGCCGAAGAAATAATAGAAAATTACGGAAAGGAACGTTATATCTGCGGGATCATAGACTGTTCAATATTTGAGGCTCTTAAATATCTTAGGGGCATAACGCAAAGCCTAATTGATATTGTGGCAAATAAGGATATCGCCCATAAAATAATGGATATTTCAGTTGACTATCATCTCAAACTGGGACTTAAGTTAATTGATAGAGGAGTTGATCTGCTGTGGCTTGCAGACGATATTGGAGGTGAGCACGAGCTTATGATATCACCTAAGGTTTTAAGGGAGATGATAAAACCTAAAATGGGTTACATGATTGGGGAACTTAAGAAGAAGAATAAAAATATAAAAGTTGCTTTTCACAGCGATGGTTACATCGTGCCGGTTATTGATGATTTGATAGAAGTTGGCGTGGATTTGCTGAATCCCATTCAGCCTGAATCAATGAATCCTTCTTTCATTAAAGAGAGGTATGGAAAGAAGATTTGTTTGTGGGGAACAGTAAGTACCCAGCAGACCCTGCCATTTGGGACCCCTGAGGATGTTGAGAACGAAATCAGGAAAAGAATTAAAACATGCGGCCCTGGCGGCGGATTTTTGCTTGCACCAACACACAACATACAGCTTGATGTACCGTTTGAAAACATTGTAGCATTCTACAATGCCGTAAAAAAATTCAGGAATTATCCGATAAAAACATAAATATTACAGGAGAAAATTATGAGTGCTGAAGAAATTAAAAAACAACTTTATGAAAATATTCTTTCCGGTGATTTTGAACTTATGGGAGCCATAGCACTAAAAGCTGTTGAAGAAAATATGGATCCGCTTACGATTATAAATGAAACCCTGGTACCAGCTATAGAGCTGGTGGGTGAGAAGTTTAGTAAAAAAGAATATTTTCTTCCGGATCTGATGCGAAGCGCAAATGCCATGAAAATTGCGATTGAAGTTTTTGAAAAAGAAATAAAAGCAAAAGGCATCGAACGGAAAACCATGGGAAAAGTTGTAATAGGAACAGTAAAAGGGGACATTCACGAGATAGGTAAATCAATAGTTTCGTCGCTCCTTACGGCAAAAGGCTTTGAAGTAGTGGACCTTGGAGTCGATGTCGATTCAGAAACTTTTATTAAAAATATTATTGATGAAAAAGCAGACATACTCGGTCTGTCTGCACTTCTGCCGATTACCATGCCGTACCAGGGAAAAGTAATTGAGGATTTGAAGGTAAAAAATCTCAGAAACAAGGTTAAGGTTATGGTCGGCGGATCACCTGTAACTCAGGAACATGCTGACAGAATCGGTGCCGACGGTTATGCTGATAATGCAGTATCAGCCGTAAGGCTTGCTGAAAAATTGATGCAGGGATAATTTTTCTAAATGTTTTGATTAAATTATTTTGGAGGTTATTATGCCAATCAGGGGATTAAAAGGCGGAGTATTAAAATTTTTAAAAAGAGAGGACCTGGATTCCATTCATTACGCCACTCTTGAAGTTCTCAGTGAAATAGGAATCAAAATGGAACACAAACCTGCGCTTGAGATATTCAGAAGCTTTGGGTCTGAAGTTGATTTTGTAAACAGTGTAGTAAAAATTGATGAACATCTGTTAAAAAAAGCTCTGTCGACTGCTCCTTCCAGGTTTACTCTGTACGGAAAGAATGAAAATATAAAAGTTGCTTTTCACAGCGATGGTTACATCGTGCCGGTTATTGATGATTTGATAGAAGTTGGCGTGGATTTGCTGAATCCCAT
>JAMCQQ010000419.1 GCA_023379515.1 Actinomycetota bacterium | reverse complement strand
AGCTTCAAAACAGAATAGTTGAATTACCGCTTGCAAAAGTAATACCGAATAAAAACCAACCACGTCAGAATTTTAAGGAACAGTCATTAAATGAGCTTGCAGAATCAATAAGGGAGTTCGGGATTATCCAGCCAATCATGGTACGAAGTCTTGATGGGGGAGGATTATATGAAATTATTTCCGGTGAAAGAAGATATAAAGCTGCAAAAATGCTGGGATTTACTGCAGTACCTTGTATAATAAATCAGAACGTTGATGATATTTCTTCAATTGAAATGGCATTGATTGAAAATATTCAGAGAGATGATCTTACTCCCATAGAGCTTTCTCATACTTTTAAGCAACTAATAGATGAATTTAAGCTTACGCATGAAGAGCTTTCCAAAAGAATCGGTAAAAGCAGAACAGCTATTACTAATTCTTTAAGATTACTGCTGCTTCCGTTGGAAGTACAGAAGATGGTTGATGCAGGGAGTTTAAGCGCTGGTCATGCGAGAACTCTTTTAAGTCTTGAAAACAAAGAAGAGCAAGTCAAGCTCGCTAACCAGATTGTAGAACAAGATTTAAGTGTCAGACGAGTTGAAGGATTGGTTAGAAGTAAGGCCAAAGCAGAATCTCCAGCGACAAAACCAAAAAAAAAGCTGCTGGAATTTGAAAAATTATCTGAAGTGACTCAATTAATTTCGGATTATCTTAAAGCACCAGTAAATATAAAGGTAGGAAAGAGAAAAGGTAAAATCCAAATTTTATTCGGTTCTATTAAGGATTTTGAAAGGATTGTTAACAGGGTTGTCGGAAAATAATCTAAAAAAGCCTAAATGGTTAAAAAAGACTGTTAGCTTAAATAATTCAAATATAAACCAAGTCCAAAACTTACTTACAAACTTAAAACTCAATACTGTTTGCCAAAGTGCCAAATGTCCCAATATTTTTGAATGTTTTAGCAAAAAAACTGCAACCTTTCTGCTAATGGGCAATATTTGTACCAGAAATTGTGCATTTTGCGGTGTGAAATCGGGAAAACCACAAGATCTTGACAAATTTGAACCTGAAAATATTGCAAAGGCAGTACAAGAGATGGGATTAAACTACATTGTACTGACTTCTGTTACAAGAGATGATCTGGAGGACGGAGGAGCAAAACATTTTGCAAAAACGGTCCAGGAAATAAAATCTATTGATCCTAATATAAAAGTCGAATGTTTAATCCCTGATTTTAAAGGAAGTAAAGAAAATTTAAAAATTTTATTGGATGTAAAACCGGATGTGTTAAATCACAATCTGGAAACCATTAAGGTAAATTATAAAACTATAAGGCACCATGCAAGCTATAACAAGTCTCTTGATATTTTAAGAAATTCAAAAGATATCGATCCTGAAATTTTAACAAAATCAGGTTTTATGCTAGGACTGGGTGAAGAAATGGAAGAAATATTGGAACTCTTACAAGATCTTGAAAATATTAATTGTGATATTGTTACAATAGGCCAGTATCTCAGACCATCAAAGGATAATTATCCTGTTCAAAAATACTATTCTGATAAGGAATTCGAAAAAATTAAAAAACTGGCAAGCAATTTTAACTTCAAATCTGTAGTAGCTGGCATATTCGTAAGATCTTCATATGAGGCAGCCTCAACTGTTAATGAAATAAAATATATAACAAACTAAACAGCTAGAACTTGGCATATTTTTGATCCTGAGATTTTGAAAAACTGATGATATAAAAAAAAATACTGAAAGTATACAATATAAACAGGGAAATATATCTGCAAATCAGAGGTTGGGCAACTCTATTAATTCGATTAAATTTGCCGGTAAGGATACCATAATGGATAAAGCAAAACTATCTTTAAATATAATAAATTAAAAATAATTTATAAGTGTAATTTTTATGTTTGACAATATAAAAAACAAAATTAAAGACTACACACAAGTAGTTAAAACATATAATAAAATTGCAAATATTGCGCAGATAATAAGGAGATATGTTGCAATTAATGGTTTTGATGGAGTAATAACTATAATTGGTGTGCTTATTGGAAATTTTGTAATAGGTACCGTGAGCTACAAACAAGTGATTATAGCGGGCTCAGCGGTATGTATTTCACTTACAGTTTCGGGTGTTTGGAGTGCATATAACAGTGAAAGTGCAGAAAGAACCAAAGAATTGCAGGAACTGGAAAAATCAACCCTGCATGTTTTAGACGGTACAGTAATTTCACGTGCCCAGTCTTTTGCTTCAATAATTCTTGCTGCAGTAAACGGGATTTCTTCAGGGATTACAGCATTTATACCTTTAATTCCATTTTTTTTTGGTTCCCATATTCCAATGAATATAAGCTATTATTTAGGTGCTTCTCTTGCTTTTTTAATACTGATTGGGTTCGGACTATTTTTGGGTAAAATTTCAAATCGCAATTTACTGATAAGCATAATAAAGATGGTCCTTGCAGGGATTTTCTGCATTGCTTTAGGCTTTCTGCTGGAATTTATATAATAAATTTAAAAAATAGCCCGCAATCTAATTTCTTCTAATAAATTAACATGCAGGCTATTTTTATAAAAATATAAAATGTAAATTTCAGTATATGCTATAGAATGGGAAGATAACTGCTAACTTCGTAATCTGTCACAAATGTCCTGTATCTGTTCCATTCAATTTTTTTATTTTCGATAAATTTATAAAATATATGATCTCCAAGGGTTTCTCTTATCAGGTTGCTGCCCTCCAGAACTTTAACTGCCTCATATAGATTATCAGGCAATGTATCAATTCCGGCTTCTGTTCTTTTTTCTTCATCCCACTCGTAAATATTTTCTTCGATTGGGTCCGGAAGTTTATATTTATTTTTTATACCTTCCAACCCTGCAGCAAGCATGACACTAAAAGCAAGATATGGGTTACATGCAGGGTCAGGAGCCCTGAATTCCACTCTTGTTGCTTTTTCTTTCCCAGGCTTGTACATTGGTACCCTGATCATTGTTGACCTGTTTCTTCTTGCCCAGGATATATAAACGGGAGCTTCATAACCAGGGACAAGTCTTTTATAAGAATTAACCCATTGGTTCGTTATTGCCGTTATTTCTTTTGAATGCTTTAGAAGTCCTGCTATAAACCATTTAGCTTCGTTTGATAAATTATAATTATCCTTGGGGTCAAAAAATACATTTTTGTTTCCTTTAAAAAGTGACTGATGAGTATGCATGCCGCTTCCGTTTTCTCCAAAAATCGTTTTTTGGTTATATGT
>JAMCQQ010000418.1 GCA_023379515.1 Actinomycetota bacterium | reverse complement strand
ATAGCAAATAAAAATAAAGGTGTAAAAATCCTGGTAGCATTGTAGGTAAATACAGATAAAGCAAAAGGGATCATAGAGATAATAAACCATTTTTTGCTCTTAAATCCTTTGACAAAAAACCATATACCTAAAACCACCCAAAGCGTTGCCAAGGATGACTCGAAAGATGCTCTTGTTAACTGGATATGCCAAGGAGAGATACCGAGTAAAAATGCCACAGCTAAACCGGCCAGTTCACTTCCAAAAAGCACTTTGCCTAAAAAGAATATTACCAGTACGGTTAGCGTCCCATATACTACCGGAGTAATCCTCACTCCCAACTCATTAAGTCCAAAAAAATATATTCCCGGGATACTTGCATAAATTTGTACCGGTAGTTTATATTCGCCATATGATTTGAAATGTATAGGAAACGGTTCGCTCCATTCATCCTTGCCGGTTTTCAAAATCGAATAGGCATTGTATCCGATAGAAACTTCGTCCCAATTCAAAGCCGGAGGGTCTTCCGTAACCTTATAGAATCGTAAGAAAAATGACAAAATTACAATTAGAAAGAGAACTACGTATGTTTTATATCTCATTGAGACTACCAAATTAATGTTAGCAATTAAGACCTAAAAAAGCTATTATCATGTAGTCAACCGATGAGAAAACTCTTATCAAATCATTGGCTATATTTGATCCTCCTGCTCGTATTTGCCATTTTGGGTATTAGAGCTCTTATTCATCCCGGTCTTTTTACAGCCTATGATATTTGGCATCAAGTAGCTAGATTTTATTATTATGCTCAAGCCTCTAGGGAAGGAGTATTTCCTCCTTATTGGATTTCAACACTTGCCAACGGCCTGGGTTATCCGCTTTTTTTCTTTTCATATCATCTACCTTGGATTTTAGGTTTACCTTTTCTAAAGATAGGTTTAGATATCCCTACTACTTTAAAAGTGTTATTTTTCTTGAGCTTTCTTCTATCCGGGATATTCATGTATTCATTCGTAAACAATCTATTACGCAACCGGCTTGCCGCATTGTTATCAGCAATTATATATCTTTGGGCGCCTTATCACTTCTTGACGATTTTCGTTGGAGCGTCCATGGGAATAGTCTTTGTTTTTACCTTTCTTCCTTTACTCCTCCTTGGTATAAATCTGGTGAGAGAGAGTAAGAATTTTGGGATACCTATTATTGCATTAGGTCTTGCAGGTATAATTCTTTCCCATCTTGAACATCTGCTATTTTTATCCCCCATCATCTTAATCTTTGTTATATGGGGTTTTGTAGAAACTAAAAATAAAGCTCTGTTTTTAAAAAATATGTTTTTTGGTCTAGTACTGGGACTGATGCTTTCCGCCTTTTATCTAATACCTGCCATTTACTACAATCAATTTACAAAAATCCATAAAGAAGCTGGATTTAGCGAACTCTATAAAAGAAATTTTGTTAATTTTAGCCAAATCGTCTATTCAAAATGGGGATATGGCCCAATAGTCAGAAATGCAAAAGATGGAGAAATGTCTGTTCAGCTTGGGATAACACAATGGCTCTCTATTTTAGGTGTAACTATTTTGTTATTTGCCCGTAAATTGAAAATGGTTTATAGGAAATTTGTTATTTTTGGCATGATAGGTTTTTTTATAAGTATTTTTTTAATGCTGGATCTTTCTTTACCGGTTTGGCAAATTATGGAAAAGGTTATAATTTTGGATTATCCTTTCAGAGAACTATTGGGTATAACTTTCATTGGTTCTGTTTTTTCAGGCATTCTTCTGATTAATTTCGGGAAAAAACTACAATATATAGTTTTTGCTTTATTTATTGTTATTGCTTTATATACAAATAGAAATCATATTAGAGTTAATCTCTATACGGAAATTCCCCTTAGAACATACCTCGAATCCGAAATTACAACTAATAGTTTTAACGAATATCTCCCTATTCTTGCAGACAACAAATTGCTTAGTAAACCCCGGAATGAATTAAAAGGAGAAAACTTATTTGTTTCTGATATCAAACAAGCTACTAATCTTCTATCTTTTAATGTAACGGTAGACAAAGAACAAGTCGTATCAGTTGGTCAATTTTACTTTCCAGGTCAAACGCTGTATTTGAATAACAAACTAAACCAATTTAATATCGATAAAGAAGGCAGAATCACTTTTACTATTCCCCAAGGTAACCATACTATAACGGTAAAATATCAGGAAACTCAACTAATTAAGATTTCAGAATACCTAACTTTAGCAGGCATCTTTTTAACATTATTACTATTTAAGAGAAAATCCCGACTTTAATTAATCCCAGTTTGTGAAGTCGATAAAGTAAAATAGACCAAAAAGTTGCTAAAATAAATTTAGTACCTTTGATAAATTGTATAGAAGAAGCTTTTTCATGATATCTGGTGGGAATAGGTATTTCTCCAATCTTAAAACCTAAACTTAAAGCAGCAATTGTCACTTCCTGATCAAAAACAAAATCATTAGAAAAACTTTGAAAGGGAATTGCTTTTAACAGTTTAGCAGAGTAAGCCCGAAAACCTGAGAAATGCTCAGTAAAATTTACATCCAGCAGTATATTTTCCAAAATACAAACTATCCTATTAACATAATACTTAATTTTAGGCATACCGCCTGAGAGTGCGGATTGTCTACCCTGAATCCTTGAACCAAACATAAAATCATACCGACCGACTAAGATTGGCCTTACCAATTCCTCAATTAAACTTGCATCATATTGGTAATCAGGATGCAGCATAACAACAACATCAGGATTATACTTTAAAGCCTCCCAGTAACATGTTTTCTGATTACCGCCATAACCTAAATTCCGTGTATGAGTAAATACCTTAATTCCCAATTTTTTCGCAATTTCTACAGTATTATCCTTACTTCCATCATCAACCAGAATAATATTACTTCTAAATTTTGGAGGGATTTCCTCGTAGGTGTCTTTTACAGTTTTTGCTGCATTATATGCTGGCATAACAATAATAACTCTATTCTGTTTCATAATCATAATTTTATTGCATAAAAAGCAAGTTTACCATTATAGAAATAAAACCTTTTTATTATTTTGCTACCATCCTTAATATCGCTTTCCGGAACACTCCAAGGACTAACTATAACTAACGTATTCTTTAAATTCCTATCTTCAGGCCAATATACCTGGCGGATAGAAAATTTATCAAAAAGCACCTCTCTTGGCTTAGTCCCCACATGGTATTCTTTTTGAAATTTGGCAGGATTGACATGACCATAATAGGCAAAGTAATAATGAGCTCCGACACCAATTTCCGGAGCAGTATCCCCAAATTGCGGATCGAAAATAATCGTTTCAAAATTTAGAAGT
>JAMCQQ010000417.1 GCA_023379515.1 Actinomycetota bacterium | reverse complement strand
TGGGCGGCAATTTATAATGTTCTTGCAATTCCTGTGGCCGCAGGGGTGTTTTATAACTCATTTGGATTGTCGCTTAGACCGGAAATTTCTGCTCTTCTTATGTCTATCTCTTCAATTATTGTGGCTACTAATGCAGTGTTGTTAAAGCGGGTGGAACCAAAGCTAAAAGAAATTTAGCTATGGATATATGTATTAAAAGCCAGAGATTAAAAAAGATATAAATATTTCCTTTACAAAAGGAAACTTTAGAACCTTGCTTTATGATTTATCATTTTTTAAAAATTCCAAAATCTTTTCTTCAATTGCATCCCTGACTTTTCTGAATACAACCAATTTTTCGTCTATGCTGCCTTTTGCTTCAGCAGGATCTTCAAAATTCCAGTGAATAAGTTTAGCTTTGCCTGGAAATAACGGGCAGGATTCCCTGGCATTATCACAGACCGTTATAACATCATCAAATTTCGAATTAATAAATTGTTTTAGATTTTTTGATTTTTGATCCGATATATCAATTCCTTTTTCCATCATTACTTTAACTGCCATAGGGTTTAAACCTTTAGGGTTTGTGCCGGCACTTTCAATTTCCCAGCTGCTTTTATATTTTTTAAAAAATCCCTCTGCAATCTGGCTTCTGATAGAGTTGCCGGTACAGATAACAATTACTTTCTTCATATCAATATCTTCCTCCTATTACCTTATTAAATATATTACTTTATAATTTCACTTTTCCAGGACAACTTACGGTGGAGATAAAGTCCTACGTTTACAAGCAAAAGTAGTACCGGTACCTCGACTAACGGACCAATGACAGCTGTTAATGCCTGGCCTGAATTAATGCCAAATACTGCTACGGCTACGGCTATTGCCAGCTCAAAGTTATTTCCTGATGCATGGAAGGCAATAGTTACTGTCTTGCTATAGTCACCGCTAAGTTTCCTACCCATCCAGAACGACACGAACCACATGACTGCAAAATAGATAATCAGAGGAATAGCTATCCGAACTACGTCCAAAGGTAATTGGACAATGATTTCGCCCTTAAGCGAAAACATGACAATAATGGTAAAAATAAGCGCAATTAATGTAATAGGACTAATTTTCGGAATGAATTTGGTTTCATACCACTCGTTACCTTTGAACTTGATAAGCAAAAACCGGATAATCATTCCTCCAATAAGGGGAATTCCCAAGTATGTCAGGACACTCTGCGCAATTTGCCATATCGAAACATTTACCTCCATCCCCTTAAGCCCGAATAAAGGAGGTAAAATGGTGATGAATACAAATGCAAAAATTGAGTAAAAAATCATCTGGAAGATGGCATTAAAAGCCACAAGACCAGCGGAATATTCGTTATCTCCTCTGGCGAGGTCGCACCACACAATGACCATGGCGATACAACGTGCCAGGCCGATCATGATAAGCCCAACCATATAATCCGGATAGTTTCCCAAAAAGAGAATCGCAAGAAGGAACATCAAAATCGGTCCTATAATCCAGTTCTGTACCAATGAAAGAGTCAATACGCGCCAGTTTTTAAAAAACTTGGGAAGTTCCTCATATTTGACCTTGGCAAGCGGTGGAAACATCATAAGGATTAGGCCAATGGCAATTGGAACCGAAGTTGTTCCGATAGATAATCTATTGACAGTCTCACCCACCTGGGGGGCAAAATACCCAAGACCAACACCCACAAACATCGCCAGAATAATCCATAAGGACAGAAAGCGGTCCACAAACGATAGACGGGGACCGCATGATGCAGGCACTTGATTATTCATATTCACTTGTTGAGCCATAATTTCTCCTTATTGATAAATTCAAATATATAGATATAATAGTATATAAAACTTTCTATTTTAAGTAAATATTTTTTTAAAAATTAATAAAAAAGATAAAGTAATATAACAAATAAAAAACTAATATAATAATTTTTCCCTGGAGGACAAATTAATGAATCTTAAAAAAATAACAAAAATATTAAAAGCGTTAGCAGATGAAAGCAGGGTAAGGATAGTCGCACTTCTTAAAGAAAGAGATATTTTATGTGTCTGTGAAATAACGGAAATTATTGGTTTGTCGCAGCCTACGATATCATCTCATTTAAAAAAATTACAGGATGCGGAAATTATAACTTATTCCAAAGATGGACTTTGGGTTAATTATAATCTGGACGAAAATATGGAAAAAGAGATTGAGCAATTATTGGGGGCAGTGGTCCGGATGTTAAGTGAAGATGAGATAATCAAATCTGATATTTTAAAATCTTATAAGATTAATAGGGAAATGATATGTAAAAAATAATAAAAAATTATTGTCTCATTTTAATTAAATATCTTCCTCTTTTTCAAAGTTGCCTGAAGTAAAATCAGAAATGGTATCCGCTATACTTGAAGAAATTATTTTTTTTGATTTTAAGATTGACAATATGTTTTTAAAGCCTATTTTTTTAACCAGATAACCCGCCAGTGCTCCAATTACAGCACCCCCAATAACGAAATTGATAGTAGCCTTGTCGAATTTCTTACTGTCGTCCATACTTGTTGCTCCCTTCATTTGGAATTTTTAATTTTAAATTTAAAGAATCTATTTTATACTATTATAACAGTTTTTATATCCAGGTAATAATTTAACTGTTTTATTATAAATTAACTGTTTTATTATAAAATGCTTTAAAAAATGAAAACTTTGCTTTTAAAAGTCTATAAGATAATATGAGCAACTTAATTGATAATTCAGTAAATGGGTCAAATCGCCAGGTTCCAAATCATGGTTACGTGTATTTTGATATAATTGCAGGGCTTTTTGTTGCAGTTCTCTTGATATCAAATATCGCATCGAC
>JAMCQQ010000416.1 GCA_023379515.1 Actinomycetota bacterium | reverse complement strand
GGCTTAAGTTCAGAAGAAAGTTTTATATATGTTCCATTTACAGATTTCGCAAGTTGCTTATATTCTCTTTCTGGATCGATAACAATTACCTTTGTCCCTTGCATTAATTGTCTTAATATTTCAACTTTTGCAGTATATGATTTACCGCTTCCCGATTGAGCAAAGATAATACTGTTTGCGTTATTTAAAGAAAACCTATCAATAATAACTAGCGAATTATTAGATCTATTAATTCCATATAAAATTCCAGATTCTTGAACAAGTTCCGATGAAACAAAAGGGAAAGTAAGAGCAGCAGATGAGCTATCTAAGTTTCTTTTTTGACTAAGTAAATTTTCTCCTCTTGGCAAAGTTGATTGTAATCCTTCCAGTTGTTGAAAACTGGCTGTTTTAATATAAAAAAGACGAGTTGACATTACAGTTTCAAGAAGTGTGGTTATTTTGTTTAAATCAGCCAAAGAATCAGCAGTAATTGTCATATAAATTGATACCTGAAATAGTTTTTCCTGCCCTCTTTGTATTTTGTCTTTTAATTCCTTAGCAGAATCCAAAGGATCTGTAATTTCAGAACCTATTACTTTTCCATCTCTCATCATTGCTCTTTTGGTTGATTCGAGTTCTGTAATTTTTCTATTTAGTTTTGGTAGAGCCATTAGCGGATCTACTTGCTCAATATGATAGGAGATATCAATATTATGGTTAAAATTAATTAGCATATTTAGCCAGCCAGTTGAAGCAACATAAGGGAAACCAGAAACAAAAATTGTTCGAATAAACTTTTCTCCCAGTTGTAGATAGGTGGCCTCTTCTGACAAGCCAGAGTAGGAAATTAAATCCACCTGGTCCTGTTCGCCAAAGTTAAATTGTAAAGACTTTTTAAAAACTTCTTTTTGAGTAGAAGAAGTTTTTCGCTTTTTTGATTTTTTTAATATATTTGATTTTAGATTATTAAAATTTAGATTAAGCATAATTATTTTGTAATAATACCTGTATTGTTTGTCCTTTTAGTTCCTGTGTTTTATGTTGCAAAGGATTATAAAAGCTATAGAACAAATCTAATACTTCTAAACTATCTAAAGTTTTGGCTCTCATTCCTAATTTTTCTAAACCTTTTAATAAAATATCCCGGTTGAGATTTATTTGCTCTTTGATTAAATTAAAATCTTTGTTTTTATCAGCATGGCGATAAGTAATAACTGCATAGAATCTACGGGACAGAATTTTATTTCCTGAAACAAGATTTTTTATAAACTCACAATAATTATTTATCTGGTTTTTATATACCTTTTCTTTTTCAACGCTTTTAGATTGGGATATTTGTTCTAAATAACGGTCTATATCTACTTCTCTGACTCTAACTAAAATCTGTATTTGGCAAGGAAGAGAATTTAAGAAGTTTTGAAAAGAATCAATTAACACATCCTGCTCTTCTTCGCTTTTCAGTTCAAAATTAATAGATGACGTTTCAACAACAATTCTATATTCGTTATTTGGCAATATTAAAATGCCGTCTTTAACCTCTTTAATCTGAATTTGATGTCTTGAGCTTACCTTATTTTTTGATTTGTTCAAAAGCAACATTTAACCCTCCTTTCTTATTTGACTTAAAACTTAAACTTAAATTCTGGTTTTGAATATAGTTATCTAAAACAACCATATCTCGAACTCTAAAGCTTGGAACTTTTACTTCAACTTTTTTTGTTACTTTTGCTTTATTAAATAATTTATTTTGCTTCTTTTCAAATACAGGTAAATAAAGATTTCTTAAATACGAATCATTTTTATTAAATACATAATATTTAGGCCGGATATTATATCTTAAAAGAACTATTAACCAATTTAAAACTACTTTTCCTTTAATTCTTAATGCAAGGGTTCCACAAATTAAAAATGCCAGAACAATAAAAGGAATTTTATAAACTGTAAATTGCATTTTAAAAGGTAAAACTGCATAAACAAATGTTGATATAAAGAGTGGAGCAAGTAAGAGAAGTATTTGAGTTAAATTAAAACTTCCGGCTATTTTGTCTTCTATGGTTGTTATTTGGGCTGGAATTACTGTTGTTCTCATGCTGCGATTACCTTTCTGGTTGTTTTAATTGCTTTTTGAGACACTTCTGTTTTAGCAGCAGAGGCAGATGCAGATGATGCATTATTTGTACTGACAACATTAATTATTTGTCCTCCAACTTTTCTAATAATTCCCCGTCCTGTGTTGTAAAAAATTAATTGCATCATAATTGATGGAGTTTTTAAAAGAGTAAAGAAAAGTCCGATTGCAACAAGAATAGAAATTAATGGATTTATTCCCTGTTGTCCGGGAATTGTTAAAAAAGCAGATGCAAGTTGAATTATTGCCACATGAACAAATACAGTAAAAACAGAAACAACATATGCCTTGACAGACACTTCAGCAAAATCAGATCCTTTTGGTAATGCCCAAAGTAGAAAAATTAAGGGGGATAATACTGCGCCAAGTGCAATTATAATAAGACGGCTTATATACATTAACAAAAGAACAATTGTTAAAATTACAAAAAGAAGCATAAAGATAAGAGTAATTAGCTGTGTACTGCTTGTTGCAAGAGCAACTGGATCAAAAGCATTTAAAACCCAAGCACTACCAATTCCACCAGTTGAATTTAATAATGCCTTAACCATAGTATTACAACTTAATACTATCCAATCTGCTAGAAATATAGATATATTTGCTCCTAAAAAGGCAAGTCCAATTCGGGGAAGCAAATGTTTTAGTTCAATTTCATCAAATCCAAAGGTACTAGCGCTCATAAAATGAAATCCGAGTAGTGCAATTATTAAGACAAAAAGCGAATCTGTAATTCCCAAAATAACCAGCCAAAAATTAAATAAAACAGAATTGTTAATAATACTTGGAGTTGTCGTAATCATACTAATAAGCCCATCAATTAAAGGTTTGGTTGCGCTCTGAATGATGTTTTGCAAAAATCCGGCTATTGCATCGAGTAATACCTG
>JAMCQQ010000415.1 GCA_023379515.1 Actinomycetota bacterium | reverse complement strand
CATGCGGTTGGTTATTTTGAAAGCTGGAATCTGGAGTCACTGCTGGCTATAGCAGATGCGGCAGAAGCTAAAAGATCGCCTGTGATAATAGGAATTAGCGGAATCGACTTTCCTAATTTTGAGAAAGAATTAAAAAATATTCTGGGTGTCTATTCCGGCTTATTAAGAGAAACAGGCAATAAAATGTCCGTTCCTGTCTGCACAATATTTAATGAATGTCCATATTTTGATCTGGTCGTAAAAGCGATAAATGAAAAATTCGGAATAGTCATGTATACAAATGAAAAGATATCAATGGAGGATTTAATTTGCAAGATTAAAGAAATTGTTGAAAAAGCACATATCAATAAAATCTCAGTGGAAGGAGAAATAGAAGCACCAATGGGCTTGGAGTTCGAGATTACAGGCATTCCTGGATATGACAGGTTGAGATATACAAATTTAGAAAAAGCTGTAAGTTTTATTGAAAAAACAGGAATCGATTCTTTAAGTGTTAATATAGGGCAGGCGCATATAAGAGGCGATATTAAAACGCATCTGGATTTCGCATTGCTCAAAAAACTTAAGGAAAATATTTCAATACCCCTGGTTTTGCATGGAGCAAGTTCGATTCATCGTGAAGATCTTGAGCATGCTGTTAAAGAAGGAATCCGAAAAATTAATGTAGGGCGGGAATTAAAAAAGTCATACTTCCTGGCTATAAGTAATTCATGTTTGGATACGGGAGATGATTTTAATCCATATAAAGTAATTGGTTCGGGTACTGATAAAGATATCTTAAATATCGCACGAACCAGGTTGCAAAAAACTATTGAAAATATGATGGTTTTATTTGGGAGTGCATATAAAGCGTAAATAAATTAGGCACACAGAGGGATATCTTTTATGAATTATCATATAGATAAAAAAATACCTATACCATATTATTATCAAATCCAGCAGCAAATTATTGATGCAATAGAAAATTCAGAATGGAAACCTGATGAATTTATTCCGTCCGAAAGGGAACTTTCCGATAAATTCAAAGTAAGCAGGATCACCACCAGAAAAGCCCTTGATAACCTTATGATTGAAGGTTACATAAAAAAAATTAAGGGTAAAGGCGCAGTAGTGGCAAAACCCAGGATCGAAGAACAGCTTTTTAACAAGCTGATTGGAACATTTCAGGATTTAAAAGACAAGGGTTTTGATATAAAAAATAAAATTTTAAGTTTTGGAATTATAAAACCTGAGAAAAATATAATAAAAGAACTTGGCTTAAGTGAAAATGAAGAAGTGGTTAAATTTGAGAGGCTAAGATATATCGATAATGAACCCTATCATTTTTCAAGAACGTTTATGCCAGAAAAAATATGTCCCAATTTTAAAGAAGAATTTTTAATTGATAATTCACTGATACAGGTTCTGGAGAAGAAATATGGTTTGAAAATATATAAAGTAAAAAGAATACTGCAGGCGAGCGTTGCCACAGTAGAAGATTCAAAATTGTTTGAGATTAAAATTGGCTCACCGATACTTATGTTTTTTAATGTTGCCTATATAAAAGATGGCACAGCAATAGAGTATACATTAAATAAAATACGAGGAGATATGTCTAAATTTGAAATAGAAATAAGTTCAGAAAAAGTTGAAGATATGTCCCATATAATAAATAAAAATAATTAATAACCTAAAATGCTTTTCACAGAAAGGAGGAGGCCTATTAAAGTATGGTTCTATCTGAGATTTGTTCAGGAAATAAAAATTGGCCATGTAGTATTGCCTAAACAAATCTCCACCCTATTTTATTTAAAATTTATCCAAAAATAAATAAGAATGGAGGTCAAATTGAAAAAGAATTTAATAAATTCTTTAATAGCGGTACTGTGCGTGGTTGTAATAGCAGGTCTTAGCCTGGCGGGATGCAAAACAACAACTGCAGAGACAACCGCAGCAGCGGAGACTACTGTAGCTGAAACCACAGCAGCCGCTGAAACCACAGTTGCAGCTGAGCCCATAACGCTCGAATTCTGGTCATGGAACAATGAAGGGGCATATCCAAAAGTACATGAGGATGCAGAAAAAAGATTCATGGCAAAATATCCAAATGTAACAATAAAGAGGGACTATGTCAGCTATGCAGATTATTTAGTTAAGCTAAAAGCTTCTCTCGCCGGTGGACAGGCACCTGATGTATTCCAGATTCCATGGGCCGGTGAATATACAGAACTAGCAAGGTCCGGAAAACTTGAACCAATGACTGAGTATTTAAAAACAGGTTTTCCGACATTTTTTGATAATGTTATGAAAGCGATATCTGTAGATGGTGATGCCTGGGCTATCCCGCTGGATTTAAACACACTCCAGATTGCCTACAATGTTACCAAGTTTAAAGAGCTTGGGCTGGAAATTCCTAAATCCCAGGATGAGCTTATAACCCTGGCTGCAACTCTTAAGGGTAAAGGATTGTTTGGCATAGCTCAGGGTACTAAAGACTTATGGACCGGCGGGGATTCTTTCTTTGCAGAA
>JAMCQQ010000414.1 GCA_023379515.1 Actinomycetota bacterium | reverse complement strand
GATTAAAGGGAAAAGTGGAGTAAACCAATAAGGTTGTGCCTTTAATACAGCAAAAACTGATCCCGTACCTCCATGAACAATAATAGCTGTAGGTATACCTAGAATACCTAATATTTTTACTGCTTTTTTGTCTCTTTCAACCACTGATGGGGATACTTTTTTCCTCATTAATAACCATAATTCAGCAACAAGAAGAACAATATAAAACATGTAAAAGAAAATTACATAGGTAAGTACTGAGGTTGGACTAGGTGAAACAAATATGTAAAAAAACCTTTCAATATGACCTAAATCGATAGCTACAAAACCCAGTCCTGCCAGTAGTGACAGCAGCGCAGTAAATACAGCTATCTTACCAGTTTTTTCAAACTGTTTAAAACCAAATACATAAACTAATGTTGAAAGTAAAAAAGAGCCGGCTGAAATTCCTATTAGAAAGATATATATTGATACCCATAATCCCCAGGATACAATACTATTCAGATTCGTACTTCTTAATCCTTCCATCAACCTTACGCCTAAAGCTGAAAATCCAACAAGAGTGATAGCAATAAGAATAACCCAATATATCCAATAAGAAACTGAAGCCTTTTTTTCCATTTAAACCACCTCCTATAATAAATAATAAACCTTTGGTTTGTTTCCTAACTCTTCTTTTAGTCTGGTTGTACTGTAATTTGCACGCAGTTCATTTACAAGACTTTCAGGATCATGTAAATCTCCAAAATATAAAGATCTGCCCAAACAGGTAGTTACACATGCAGGTAAAAGCCCTTTATTCAGGCGGTGCAGACAAAAAGTACATTTTCTGGCATTACCTATTGGTGATTGCTTAAAGGGAGATTTATTCTTCATTCTTTTCCATTTTTTACCAATTTCAGTACCTCCATACTCATAGAATTCCCTTTTTTCATAATCCATTATTATAGGAGTTTCATCCGTGTAATATGCTCCAAAATCAGAATAACGTGCACCATAAGGACATGCAGGCAGGCAATATCTGCAACCTATGCATTTTTCATAATCAACAACCACAATTCCATCCGGCCTCTTATATGTAGCTTTTACCGGGCATACAGGTACACAAGAAGGGTTATCGCAATGAAAGCACGGTCTTGCCAAAAATCTTCTGCTAACATTAGGGTAAGTTCCGGTTTCCTCATCAAAAACAACCATGTATGATACTCCAATAGGAGTTACATTCTCAGACTTACATGCAATTACACAAGAGCTGCAACCAATACATTTCCGGGTATCAATTAACATACCCCATCCTCTTTTTTCCAATGGTCTCTTTAAAGCTCTGCTCAAATCCTCCATCATCCGTAAGAGAACATTATTTTTTGTGAGTGTTGGCATCAATTCACCTCTCTTATATTCGTTATTAATTATTTTTTAATAAAATACTTAAATTTGTTGGGCAAGATTTTATTTTTCAATATTTTCATCAATAACGGTTTTTTTAATTTCTTCTAATTCCTTTTTTGCTGCATCCCGAGCTTTGTTAGTTCCTTCCCTAAAACCACTTATTGCCTGACCCATCGATTTACCAAGCTCAGGTAATTTACTTGGCCCAAAAATTACCAACGCGATGCCTAAAATTATTACCAATTCCTGCCATCCTAAACCAAACATTTCATATTCTCCAATCTCTTGTTTATAGTTTTATTGTTAAATAACAAATAAAATTAGTAAAAATAAAATTTGATTTCGTAAATTTCTCTTAAGGGATGATTTAATAGATTTTATAATTCGTATCAACCTATACATTGAACTTTTTTTTCTTTGCACTGAATAATTCTTATATTAAAATATCTTAATATAAATACCACAATTTGGTACTAATGTCAACCACATTGTAGTATATATCTTAAAAATTTTTAATAATTGTCACAATGTGGTATAAATATAAAATATTATATAAAACAGAAATATAATTAAGGGGTTCAATGCAAAATAAGGAATTTTCCGATATCAGGCATTATTTGGGTAAAAGTCAAAAACAACTGGCACAACTGCTATGCATCTCCACCAAGGCAATACAGAGTTTTGAACAGGGGTGGAGAAAAATTTCAGCAAGTACTGAAAGACAATTGCTGTTTCTTTTATCACTTAAGAAACAAATGGATGACAGTACTGAACCTTGCTGGAAAATAAAAGATTGTCCCATTGAATGGAGACAAAACTGCAGTGCGTGGGAATTTAAAGCTGGGAATTTTTGCTGGTTTATAAACGGTACCTTTTGTCAGGGTAGATCAGAAGAAAGTTGGGAGAAAAAGATTAAAATATGCCGGGATTGTAAAGTACTCCAATCAAGATTACCTAAGGTCTAAGGTAGTTTCTCTTTTTTAATCGGTCAATAGATTTCGATTTATTCAGGTGTTGTATTAATTCATAAAATTGACAGGTAAAATTATTTCAAATTTGGTACCTTTTCCTAATTTACTATCAATTTTTATCTGTCCTTTATGAATTTCTACAATTTCTTTAACAATTGATAGGCCCAAACCGGATCCTCTATCTGCTCTGGATTCACTTACTCTGTAAAACCTATCAAATATATGAATTAAATTCTCATCAGAAATCCCTATTCCGCTATCTTCAATTATGACTTTGGCATTATCATCTTCTTTAGAGAAAGAAATATTTATAAACCCGCCCTTTTTATTATACTTTATGGAATTCTCTATTATGTTCAGGAAAAGCATGGTAATAAATGTTTGATCGGCTTTTATTATTAAATTTTGTTCTGAAGTAAGAGAAATTCTTATATTTTTTTGTTCTGCCTTATCCTTTATCTCAATAATAATGCTTTCTATAATCATTTTTAAATCTATCTTCTCAATATTTAAGATACTCTTCCCTTCATCACTTCTGGCCAGCAGAAGCAGTTGGGAGAGTAAAAAGCTGACCCTCTTGGTTTCCCTGATTATGACTCTAAGTGCTTTTTTATAGTCTTCTATTTTTTTGCTTTTGATCAATGCTGCTTCAGCTTTTGCAGAAATAATAGTAACTGGTGTCCTAAGCTCATGGGAAGCATCAGACGTAAATCTCTTTTCCCTGTTAAATGTATCTTCAAGCCTTGCTATCATTTTATTAAAAGTTCTGGCCAACCTGCCTATCTCGTCATTTGTTATGGGTATTTTTATTCTTCTTGATAAATCACCCTTCTCTATTTCACTTGCTGTTTTTGTTACGGAGTCTATTGGTGCCAATGCTTTTCTTGCCAAAAATAAACTGCTTAATGTAGCAAAGAAAATAAAAAGAGGAGTAGCCGTAAAAATTATTATTTTTATTTTTCTTAATGTATCTACTGTGGGTGAAATAGAACGGCTTACTCTGATCCACCCAATGATTTTATTTTCATAATAAATAGGTTTGTCATAAAAAAACCATAACCCCTGATCATCTATTTCTACTCTTCTGGAGCTATCTGCTTCGATTGGAAATTTTGCTATCTGGGAGTCTGTTTCTCCTAATCTGACATTTCCCTTTAAATCAAACAAAGTTAATTTTGTTTTTGGACTTAGGAGTTCAAGATATTCAAAAGCATATGAGTCATTATTCCCGTCAGCTGATATTTTGAGATGAGAGGATATATGAGAAAATTCTTCTTCAATCGTTTCCTCCTCTTTTTGATATAAAATACCTGATAAATAATTATACATAAAGAAACTGAATAAGCTGCTGAGGATTAAAAACAGACATACAAAAAGAATTGTTACCTTTGCTCTTATGGAAAGACTATTCATTTTTTACTTTAATTACATATCCCACACCACTTACGGTGTGTATAAGCTTGTTTTCATAATTATCTTCTATTTTTTTTCTTAGGTATCTTATATATACTTCAACAATATTGGATTTATATCCAAATTCATAATTCCACACATGGTTTGCTATTTGCGATTTTGTCAGAACTTTACCTTTGTTCCTAAGAAAGTATTCCAGTATTGCAAATTCTTTGGAGGTAAGTTCTATTAAATGATTGCCGCGAAAAACTTCTCGTGTGACTAAATCAAGAGTCAAATCGCTGATAAATAATACAGTTTCCTTCTCATCTGATTTCCGTCTTAACATTGCTTTAACCCTGGCTATTAGTTCGTCAAAAGAAAAAGGTTTTGTGATATAATCATCCGCTCCGGAATTAAGTCCGTTCACTTTATCCTTAATCGTATCTTTAGCCGTTAATATCAGTATAGGAATATTTATCTTTCTTGCTCTAAGCTTTTTTAGTATAGAAAAACCATCGATAGCTGGTAACATTATATCTAAAATTATGCAGTCATAATCCAAAGATTCTGCAAAATGTAATCCCTCCATTCCATTTCTTACTAAATCAGTTGTATACCCTTCTTCTTCGAGTCTCTCGCCAATAATTTTTGACAATTGTTTTTCATCTTCAATAACTAATATTCTCATCTTCTAATCTTCTTACCTCCTCTGTTTATTTTTCATTATATTAAAAAAAGTCAAAATATGCTTTCAGATACTTTTTCAGGTGAGGCAACGGGAATACTTAAAAGCAATATATTAATTTCCCCCACGTCCATTCTAAGCAATCAATGAAAAGCGGCAAGATTACGCCTTGCCGCTTAATAATCCTTGACTCAATTTTAAATTTTTCCGGATTATCATTCCAAAACTATTAATGTCCCTGTCATAAATTCATGGTCAGGGTCACAGTCACGTGGGATCTTCAGCGGGATCCCAGACCAAACATTTTATATTCTCCAATCTTTTACTTATTATTTTGTTGATAAATTTCAAATAATATTTTAAAAAAATAAATTTATAATAATTAACTCCAACAAAATTGATTTCCTATTCTTATTTAATTAAACAGGAGCTTTTTAGGGCTCCTGTTTAAAACAGAATAATAATTAAAGGATTAACTTTAATATATAGAAGTAAAATTAAAAAAGAATTAAAATTTAATTAAAATTTTCTAATTTTTCTTATTATGAATACCAGGCATAAGCGAGTTATTCCATATAATAGTCCATGAAGTTTTTCAGTTATTTTATCTTCCCTATTTTTGGTATACAATGTGTCCAGAGAAATTTTGCAAATTCGTAAATCATGAAAATCTTTTAGAAAAAAGGTGGCAGATGGAAACAACGGCTGTATTGGCATCCTTCCGCTGGATAGTGATCCTGCATGCAGCACTAGGCGAAATTGGAATTCTATCTTTCTTATGGGTATTAATGGAACTTATCAGTAAACAGGAAAAGAATTATATCAGAGCAAAAAGGATTTCTTTGGGTGGAGTTATTTTACTTTTCATAAACTGGTTTATAGCAGGGACCAATTATATTATGCATTACAAGAACTTGGTAGAGCCAGCCATAAAAAATACAAATATTCTCTGGGTCAATAATATAATTATGGAGATAAAATTACATATTTTTTTATTTATTCCTATTTTAGCCCTTTTTTTATTTCTAATAATTCTTTCATTTCCCAGATGGAGTTCGGATCTTAAAATACCGAGGAAACCTGTTTATGCGTTATGTATATTAATAGTTTTTTTAGGTTTTATAATGGTTAGCTTTGGTTACATTGTATCGGCATCTGTAAGAGCAAATTTAGGAATTTAAATTTAACATGAAAAACATAAAGGCATTTTCAATATCATTAATAACCACAATAGGAATTATTACATTAATTACAATAATTGAAGAATTGTCAGTTTCATTCGAAGATATCTTAAAATCAATAACGGGTCACCCATGGATTACTCATAGTATGATAGGGATAGCATCTTTTGCCATTCTTTCAGTTATTCTTTGTCTTACGGTTAAGCCGGATAATGAAAACTCAGCCAAATATATATGGGGTACATTTTTTACTGTATTGGCAAGTACTATTGTTTTAATTTTATTTTTTACATTCCGAGCTTAGATTGAAAGTAAAGCATGACTCATTTCTTTACCTTTAAAACATAGCCAATACCTCTTATATTATGTATGAGCTTTTCCTTAAAATTTTCATCTATTTTTCTCCTGAGGTATTTTATATAGACTTCCACTATATTTGAATCA
>JAMCQQ010000413.1:2553-2928 GCA_023379515.1 Actinomycetota bacterium | reverse complement strand
TTCACCCTCTTTTGCCAGCTGTTCAGGCGCAAACATAAGGCTTGGATTTGAAGGCGGACAGATGCCGCTTCACAGAAGAATTCCACATTTGAAAGGCTTTAAAAATACGAGAAAGAAAGAATTTAATATAATAAATATCGGCCAGCTGGACAAGTTTAAAGATGGTGATGTTATTGATCTTAATTTTTTAAGCAAGAGAGGCCTTATCATGAAGAAAGATAATCCTCTAAAAATTTTGGGTAATGGCAGTATTTCCAAGAAGCTTACAATAAAAGCTAATTT
Organism: Actinomycetota bacterium; assembly: GCA_023379515.1. The sequence continues at coordinate 2,646 of JAMCQQ010000413.1, read as the reverse complement.
CTTCAGCAAAAATGCTGTAAAGAAAATACAAGAAGCAGGTGGCACAACGGAAGTAGAAATAAGAGCAAAGGAAAAGTAAGAGGTAAAAAATAT
>JAMCQQ010000413.1:0-2543 GCA_023379515.1 Actinomycetota bacterium | reverse complement strand
AATCACAAATCCACAAATCCATTCTGATACGCCAAGGTACAGAAACACTTGCTTTCGAAATGAAGTAAAAAATAAGCAAACAGGATTTTGTTTAAAGAACAAAGTAGTAAAAAAGGAAAAATAAGAGGTAAAAAATATGTTCAGAGCCATTCTTAATGCCTTCAGGATAAAGGAAATTCGAAACAGGATTTTTTACACAATTGCAATTCTGGCATTATACAGGTTTGGTGCAAATATAACCATTCCGGGAGTTGATGCAAATGTAGCAATGAGTCAGGTTCAGGGCGGACTGCTTGGAATGCTTGATTTGTTTTCAGGCGGTGCCCTTGCACGTTTTGCTGTTTTTTCATTAGGCATTATGCCCTATATTACCTCATCCATCATAATGCAGTTATTGCAGGTAGTTATACCCAAACTTGAACAGCTGGCAAAAGAGGGTGAAGTAGGAAGAAGAAGGATAACACAGATTTCCAGATACCTGACGGTAGGTCTTGCCTTAATTCAATCAGTTGCGATGGTTTTCTATTTTAGAAATTTTGGAGCAATCCCTAAATTTGATTTAATTCATGTATTTATGATAATCATAACTTTAACCGCAGGAACAACTTTAATAATGTGGCTCGGAGAGCTTATAAATCTCCATGGTATCGGAAATGGAATTTCACTGCTCATCTTTGCATCCATAGTTTCAAGGATGCCGGGCCAGATTATCAGTCTTTTCAGGTTAAAAACTATAAATATAATATATCTTGTTGCAATTGCCGCTATAGCTGTTGGAATTATCATGGCGATAATTATGATGACGCAGGGAGAAAGAAAGATACCGGTACAATATGCAAAACGTATTGTCGGCCGGAAAGTTTTTGGCGGTCAGAGCACATATATTCCGTTAAAAGTTAATCAAGCTGGAGTTATGCCAATTATTTTTGCAGTTTCAATCCTGCTTTTTCCAGCAACAATAGCTCAATTTACCAACGTCAAATGGCTGCAGACACTTGCCAATATGATGACTCCCCGTGAAGCCGGAGGAATAAACCCGGTTTACGCAGTAGTATATACTGTTCTTATAATTGGATTTGCATATTTTTATGGAGCCATAACTTTTAATCCTATGGATACCGCTGATAACCTAAGAAGATATGGCGGTTTTATACCGGGACTGAGACCTGGGAAAAATACGGCAGATTACCTTTCCAATATTTTAAACAGGATAACGCTTCCGGGAGCAATTTTTTTAGCCTTAATTGCTTTACTGCCTGAGGTACTTATAGCATATGGAGGCATACCATTCAGATTCGGCGGGACCTCACTCCTGATAGCAGTAAGTGTTGCTCTTGAAACGATGAGACAGCTTGAATCTCAATTAATCATGCGTGATTATGAAGGTTTCTTAAAATGAGACTGGTATTGCTTGGAGCTCCTGGTGCCGTAAAGCAATTAAGGCTAAAAAAGATTATACAAAGATTTAAAATATCGCATATTTCAACCGGTAATATCCTTAGAGACGAGATAAAAAATGATACGGTGCTTGGCCGAAAGGCTGCTAAGTTTGTCAAGAAAGGTAAGCTTGTACCTGATGAGTTGATAATTGAGATAATAAAAAAAGAGCTTGTAGGGGAGAAGTCAGACGGGGGTTTTTTAATGGATGGATTCCCAAGAAATTTAAAGCAGGCACAGATGTTTCGGAACATGCTGGACTCGCTTGGATTAAAGCTTGACCATGTTATAAATATAGATGTAAGCAAAGATGAAATTATCAAGAGGCTTACAAGCAGGCGGATCTGTCACAGCTGCAATAATATTTGCAGTATTAATAACTTGAAAGATATTGAAAACGCCAAATGCCCCGAATGCGGCGGTGATTTAATTAAGAGAAAAGATGATGAAATAGAGGTAATTTCCGAGCGTCTCAATGTTTATGAAAAAGAGACAAAACCTTTAATTGATTATTACAGGGAGCATAATTTACTGATAGATATAGATGGCACCGGCCCGGAAAATCAAGTGACTGAAAGGGTACTTGAACATTTATGATTATTTGTAAATCAGCTGATGAGATTAGATTGATGCAGAAAGCTGGTGCCCTGGTTGCAGAAGTTCTTTTACAATTAGAAAAAATTTTAAAACCTGGAGTTACAACAGGATATCTTGACGGGATAGCTGAAGATTTAATAGTTAAAAAAGGTGCACATCCGGCTTTTAAAGGATATATTGGCAGGATAAGCAGCCGTGCATTTCCGGCGAGCATATGTGTTTCCATAAATGAAGAGGTCGTACATGGCATACCAGGTAAAAGAATTATCAGGGATGGAGATCTGGTATCAATAGATGTCGGTGTAAAATTAAATGGATTTTACGGAGACGCTGCAAGAAGCTATAAGGTTGGTAATGTAAGCAAAATAGTAAGCAGGCTGTATAGCGCTACCCTGGATGCTCTTAATGCAAGTATTGATAAATGCAAAATAGGTAATAGACTTTCAGATATTTCACATGTAATTGAGTCAAGAGCAAATCAAGACAGTTTTTCAGTGGTTAGAGATTTT
>JAMCQQ010000412.1 GCA_023379515.1 Actinomycetota bacterium | reverse complement strand
GTTATTCTTAATGGGATACGGGGCTACCTTCTATTACCAGAAATGTCAACATAAAAAGAGTAGATGATACTCTTAATAGTTTAACTTATGCTTTTGTATCTCCTTACTCTGAAGATAATAAGAAAATTCTACGTACCTTACAAAATTTTAATGTGCATTATATTGTTTTACATAAAGATATTGCTTGGAATGATAAAAATACTTACGGTGAAAAAACAACAATACTAAATCCTTTATTGTTGGAAAATATTTTAAATAATTTAGATTTCCTGCAGAAAGAGCAGCAATTCGGAGATCTGATTATTTATAAAATTAAAGATTTGGAGTTCCGTGATATATTATCCATTCCCTCAAGTACGCAAATAGTTTATCCTGGTCAAACTGACATTATGCAAATTTTATCTTTGACCAATACAGAGCAGGATATAATTACTCCGTATACCAGTGGTATCAAAGATTTTATAAACGATAGGCCTGTAGTAATCTTTCCCGACAAAAGCATTAAATATCAGGAGTCTACAAAAAGTGCTACGGTAGCGGAAATAAACGAAGTATTTAATGGACAGTTGTTGGGAATGAGGAATTATTTTTATTCTATCGGTTATCTACAGAGCTTGGAATTAACCAATGATCTAATTTCCTCAACAGAGAAAATATTATCGATATACCAGCAGGCATTGACTAGCAGGACGCTGCCTGCTTCAGAGAAAATTACTGATTACCAATCGTTGATGAAAAAAATATTTGCCAGGTATTACGGAAACACCAGCATTAATAACTTATTTGAAGAATACATCAGGAATGATTTGAAAATACATCTTTTGTTTTTGAGGGAATTAGGCCAAAACGATACGGCAAAAATGCTTGAGAATTTTATGGTTGATGCCAAACTGCTTCCTATATATAGAGAGCAATTTGGCAGTCAGAATATTGATAGGCAAGTGTTTAAATTTAAAATTCCCAGAGCAGGATCTTATCAACTACTTCCCGTTTTAAGTCTGAAGGATAGCAGTTTAAGGGTTAACGGCGAGAAAGTTGTTTCGATTGACAACTTGCCGTTTGAGGCAGGTGATTACGAGATCAGCCTGGATATTCCAGATAAAACTTTCAATAATAACACTATAGCTTTAAAGATGAAGCCGTATATTGAGTCATCCTCTGGTGGACAGATTGTAGCTATCAATAAAGATAGTCCGGTAAAATATGACGGAAAAATACATCTTGATAAACCTTCTTTTATAATGTTTTCCCAGAGTTTCCATCCGGGTTGGATACTAACTTTATTTAAAGACGGCAAGCCGGTAAATATAAGAGAGCATTTATTGGGTAACCTTTACAGCAATGCCTGGTGGGTGAATGACCAGGGAGATTTTGATTTTCGGATTGAGTTTGAACCTCAAAGAACTGTAACTGCAGGTGTAGTTTTATCAGGTTTTGGTTGGATTGTTATATTAGCAGTTTTAGGCTTGAATAGATTGAGGAGAAAATTATGAATACTACAGTTAAGATAATTATCATCCCAATAATATTAGCAATACTTACCTTTATTTTTATAGTTTTGGATACCGGTTTAAGTTCTTATAAAATTCACCAAGTTTTTCAACCGTTAGTATTTGCAGTGTCTGTTATCGTGTGTGTTTTTTGTTTAAATATTAGAAAATACATTATTACTTTTTCTATAAGTTTACTGCTGCTGATGGTAGTTACTTACCTGTTTAACGCACTTGCCGTGTCAAATTGGATAGGCAGTTTAGGGTTTGGGATGCTTTTTATTGCCCTATTCGCCTATATCCCGGAAGTTATTAAAAAAGGAAATATTGAGAAATTTTAATATATTGTAGCTGTTATTTGATAAACTTTTTCTAATGGTATTTTGGTAGGATCATCTAAATCCTCGTAGAAAACTTGAAGGGTGGGATCATGATAAAAAAGCTGAAGTGCATCGCTGCCATTTAAAATAAGACTTGCCTGTTTTGCACTTTTGCCCCATTCGTTATTCAAAAAGGGATAATTGGGATCATTTTTAAAATAGATAACTGCTCCTTTAGGTAATGAGGGGTATAAGTTTTTGACTTCGCTAATTAATTTTTGTGCAAATTTTCCTCTATTGGCAGCCCAATAGTTAGTGCTTCCTAAAATTGCTGAAGTAGTTGATAAGATAGTTAAACTGATAAAAATAGTAACGATAAATATTTTAGAAATATAAGACTTTTTTAACTGTTGATAAAAATTGAAGATGATAAAACTAATAATTATCCAAAACGCAGGCAGGCTAATTTCGAGGTAGTGAGAAGACTTATGTAAAGGAAGCAAGATAACAGGTAAGAGTCCTAAGGGAAACCAAACTAAACTTAATATAAAAATTTTATTGATAAAGACCTTTCTTTTTTTTATAAGTAAATAGAGGGTAGCAATCGAAATTAAAAGTAAGGAGAGAAACAAGGATGGGAATATTAACAGGTAATAATTACCCCAGTATTTTAGAAGATTAGGATTTAATTTTAAGCCCGGAAGAACAAAATCGATTAAAGTTTCAGGAGCCCCTAATGCCCATGAAGTATACCAAGATAAAGAGTTGAAGGCGGTTTTAATGTTAAAGATTGCTTGGTATTGTTTTTCGCCGGATGAAAAACCAATGAGAGAAAATTCTAATATAAGAAGTACAAAAATCAATAAAAAGTAAGGTAATAAATCAAATAAGTAATTTTTAATATTTCTTATGTTTTTCAAAGCATATATTAGTCCAATAAGTAAAAAAGGTATGATTATTGCTTGTTCATGAGAGGCGATAGCTAAGACAAATGTAAGAAAGGCAAAAATTTTAAACTTCATGGCATTGGTTTTTAGATATTTATGAAAAAGTAACAGCGAAGAAAGTGTAAAGGTTGTAGCAAGTAGAGTTTGAATTCCGCCGGCTAAATAATAAAGTGTAGCAACATTGGCAGCTGTAATACCGAAGAAAAAAGTAGCAAAATACGCAAGATATTTATTGGGAATAACTTGTTTGATAAAAATATACATAAGATAAATATTTAGGAAATGAATTAAGAAAATAATTATTCTAAAACTTATTGAATTTAATCCGAAAATAGAATAATAAAGGTTAAACGGAAGCTCCCGGGAGATCGGTCTATAAAAAGCGATATGCCTTTTTTCAAAAGAATGAAATCCGAATAGATTTACCAACTCTTGAATAGACCCATTGGTTCGGCTAATTTTAAAATGGAAAAAATCATCCTGAGAGAAGAATGTTGAAAGTGCGGGGAAATAAAGTATGGTAACAAAGGTAATAGTAAAGAAAAACGGAAACAACTTTTTTATCATGAATTTAGTATATAATCAATACGTATAAGATGGTAGTCTAACGTGTATATGCGTTTATTTAAACCTCTAAACAGATATATTTTTTTACTATTTTTACTAATATTATCTTTAAGCGGGACTGCGTTGTTTTTAGGCCATGTTGGTTTCTCTTCCCGTTTAATGGATATAAACTTTTTTATACTTATAAGCGGGGTAGTAGTATATTTATGGGAATCTGCTAAAAAGTGAAAAACAAATTTACGATAGTTTTATTAATAATTATATTAACAGCGGTATTTTGGCCATGGTGGTTTTCGGGTCCTAGGGTGGCAACTGATTTCTCTCTAGTTTCCCTGCACTTTCAACATTCTTCTCT
>JAMCQQ010000411.1 GCA_023379515.1 Actinomycetota bacterium | reverse complement strand
GCAGAAGGAAACGCCTTTCGCCTAATTATCCAAAATTCTTGTTATATTATCTTCCTAGCATATTAATTTTTATCTATTGTTTATGGGCCAATTTTCAATTTTATAAAGGGCATGAAAAGGGATTTACTCGAACAATTAGCAATAGACTTTCAATTATGGAAAGGTCTAAAAGATATACCGCAGCTTATGTATTTTATGGATGTATTGTGTTTTTAGTAGAATTTATTTCCTTTGTAGCAGCAAGCAATCCCGATAATATTGGACCCGTGCCTGCATATTTTAATGCACTGAGAGGAATTTGGGGACTCTTAACTATTATTTATTCAAATTATTCGGAACTCTCTCTTTCTGATTTAAATCCTTTCTTATTCGAAACTTCAAAAAATCTTGTTGCTAATGTCGCTCAAGAACGACTTTTATTGCAACCACATTTAAATACTTCGTTACGAGCTGAAATACTATATTTTACGACCCAAGGTATTATTCATGCTTCGAGGGAATTGGACTACTATCTTAATCATCAAAATCCACACAATTCTAAATCATCGAATCATAATGCATCTAGTCCAAATCCCAACGAATCAAATGATCCCGATGAAATTCGAATGTATTCTTTTGATGAAAATCCAAGTATTGGAATACGGCCATCAATTCAAAGTGAACCTGGTGGATCAACAAAATCCTTATTTCATCGTTTAAGTATCAGAAATACAAATCCCACATCACGTACTATTACTGAACAAATAAATAAAAATGAAGAAGACATTAGAAATACTTTTTCTGAGATAGAAAAGCTTGAGAAAAAACAAGTAAAATTAGTCGTGTTTAAATCTTAAAAATATTTTTTCTAATTGAATTTATATAGGATGCTATTATATCAAAAGATGTTGAAGCTGCTTTAATTGAAGAAGCTGAGAATTTAGGTCTTAAACCTAATGAAATTCCTACCAATATTCAAAATTCCGATCAATTATCTTCTACATATTCTACTAAAATATCTAATAATCCTCTTCATAAACACTCGACTCCAAATGGACTAATTGAATTGCACGATCGTAATAGTCAATTATCCCAAAAATCTATTGATGAAGAAAAGAACTCCTTTTCTTCTGTCAGTACTGTTAAATGGAGAGACACTATGGATGTTGAATTCGGTATTAGATATTCCCAAGGTCCCGTAAAAGGTATAGATGAAAATTCAGAATTCCCTAGTTGGAAAAGAATTGATTCGGTAAATATGCAAGCTCGTAATGTAAGCAGTGATTCTCAGAGTAGTAATAATAGTTCTATTAAAAAAGTGATTCAAACTGCGATGTCAAATGCTAGAAATGTTTTTTCTCCTGCATTTCGTGAATTTCGATTTAAGGATTTTTGTCCTAAGTTATTTGCTAAAGTTAGAGAGATGCATAACATTAGTGCTACTGAATATTCTAATTCCTTTGAGACTACTTGTCGCGAGAGGTTTTCGGAAGGGAGGTCCGGGGCATTCATGTTTTATTCTTCTGATCAACGTTGTATTGTGAAGACAACAAAAAAAGAGGAATCGCAAACCCTTCATCGCATCATGTCAAAATATGTCAGTCATTTAGAATCGAATCCTAATTCACTGATAGTGCGCTTTTTAGGAAGTCATTGCATCACAATGTATGGAGTTGAAATATATTTTGTTGTAATGCTTAATGTTTTCCCTATTGCTTCATTATCTGAGAGATATGATTTAAAAGGCTCTTGGGTAAATAGATATGGGTTTAAAGCCAATCGTTTAAATAAAAGGCATAGATTTCAAAGAGACGAGTCCGAATCGTCCCCTTTATATCAAGATAACGATTTACAACATTCAATAAAACTTGAGCCTGATACTGCTAATTCACTTGCAGGACAAATCCGGAGAGATATTTTATTTCTTCAAAGTAATTGTCATTAGTTTTTATTTAATTTCTTTTAAAATTATTTTTTATCTATTAGGTATGGGGTTTATGGATTATTCACTTCTGGTTGGTGTCAAGAGAGAAAGGTTTCGAGTATTACCAACTCAACAGTTTTCCTCTTTATCTCAACCCGAATTTAATTTATCTGACCTTCAAGGTATTGACTTAATTTATCAAAAAGCCAACTCAATTGACCAAAACACTAAAGAAAACTTCATTATGAGCGAAACAAATTTATCTGACATAAACATTCAACCGAAGATAAGTTCAGTAAGTACTTCAAATAATGCGAATGAGGATGATATAGATAAAAATAATACGACCGTTAATCATGGGCTTTGGAGACTTCAAAGTAAGATGATAAATGAACAAGATATGTTTAAAAGGGAACTCGATGGTGCTATAAAAGCCCAAGTCGTTGAAGGGCCTGGAAGTTATTATATTGGTATTATTGATATTTTACAAGAATGGAATTGGTCAAAATTTATAGAAAGATGGACAAAAATAGTTTTAAAATGTAATGATTCAGATGGATTATCTGCTGTCCCTCCGGAAAATTATTCAGAAAGATTTTGGAAAAGATGTGTCATTGATGTATTTGAAGGCATTGATATTTATAACGATGATCTTTTTAGTGACAATCCGTCTCGATTGAATTAATCTAATTGCATTAGACTTAATATAGATTCCTTGTCATTTCAAACATTTTTGTTTTTCTTTTATCATTCATTTTTAAAGTTTCTTCTCCAAATTATATTTATTTTTTCAAAACTATAGAATTTAATTTTATTCTTAATTGTATTCTTAATGAAATTTATAGTATTAAGAGCTACTAAAATCTTTTAGACTTCCTAATTTAGTGTATTTTAGCTCTTTAGGAATCAAATTATTTCTCTTATATGCTTCATTGTAAAGTCTTAAGCAATTACTACAACATATTTGTTTCACAGTACTATTTAAGTGATCAAATTCAATTTCACAATATTTTGAACCTCCAAACTATAAGAAAGAATAAAAATTAAGATTACGATAAGAAGAATAGAGCAACAAACCTTTTCCCCATTTAACAATGGACAAGCAGCACAATACGATATAGGACAAAAGAGACACATATATTCTAACTGCTTTGAGCCACATGAGCTGCAAAAATGTCTGGGACAAGTCCAATCAACATTTTCCTTTACTTCAAAGTTTAAACAGTACGAATGATAAACTTTAGAGCAGTTACACTCAAATACAACACTAGAAACATCCGAGTGATATGCACGATTTGTCCAATCGCATTCAATTAAATCTCCTCCATCTTTACATAGAAAACATACGTCCTCTGTCAGGTAAGAAAATTTTTGTTTCGATTTGTTGCTTTTTTTTGCAAGCAAGCCTGAGAAATAAACTTCAAGGGATTGAATATATTGACCAAAATAATCGACTTCATCCAATTTATCTGTAGAAGTTTGATTGGGTAAAATAACCGATAGTTCCTTTTTGCGTTTTCTTTTATTGTTATTAGGAGAAACAAATGAATCTAGCTGGTTATCGTGTTTAAATGTTTCTTTTGTTGAATAGGATTTATTAGAACCTTTTGAACTACACTTATCAACATTCGAAAGAATATTCAATGAATCTCTGGAATTTTGCATTCGCCAATTCTTATTCATGATTAAAGGTTTCAAATTAATTTTATTAACACAAACCATACAGCTCCAAGTTGAATCGGAATTCTGTTTAATTTCTTGAAAATTGTTCTCTGATATTATTCTTTTTAAACAGAAATCACAATAAGATCTCGGACATTCAGAGCAGAGTGTAAGAAAATCTGGAGAACAAGAACAAAGAGCACAAATTTCTTCATTTGATTCTTCTGGGAGAAGTAAAGAATTATCGTTTTCGGCGATTGTACGGTATAGATTCCAGGCATCATAACACGAATTGCAAATATAAATAGGATTGTTATGTAAATCCACCGAAACAAAAGGATGGATCATCATGGAGACATTTGAAGAGGTATCCTTTTTAGAGCAATAAAAACATTCTTCTTTGGGAAGAGGTTTGTCCTTTTTTTCATTAGATTCTGTGGTTATTTGTTTCTGGTTATCAAATTTTTTAATCAAATTTGTTAATTGCTTTGAACTTTGAGATTGAAAAACAATTAAACGGTCATCTAACCTTTGCTGAATATTACCATAAGATCCTTCAGGATAAATTGTATTGAAATACAAAGATTTAAAATTCGAATTCAAGTTTAAGGACAGGTTTGTAGTTTCTTGACATGTTTTTAAGGTTTCAATGAAAAGTTGAAAATGCCTTCGGTCTTGAATTTTGAAATAATATGTTTCATATTGACTATTTTGATCAATCTCCATAAATTTGACACAACTATTTCGAGAATCAAGAGAAACATTGTCGATGTCTGTGGTAATATACGTATTTTTATCCTCAAATTGAACAGAATAGAGGATTAGAGAATGTTGATATAACTTTAAAATCCCTTGACTTATTAAATTCTCCTTTTCGAAATTCGCCGATATTGAAACAATAAGTTGCATATTTAAGAAGGAAATTTAAAAAATGAAATTCACTCTGGTCTGAAATTCAGGCGATATTAATTCTTACTTTGAAGTAGAAGTTGGTCTCTAGTCTGGAATAAATAATAAAAGTTACCAACATGATACCAAATACAGTAAGTTACTGTAAACTTAAGTTGTGTATGCACTTAAAATCATGTCACAATTGGGAAAGTGTTATTAGGGTTTTGATATTTTAGGAATTTCTTCTTTTATTTTGATAACCAGAAGAATCTCTTCTCAGGTATAAGGAACATCAAACCACAATATATATCAAAAAGAGAGAGAATAAAGATAAAATAAAATAAAAACTACAGTAAAAAATAAATAAATAAAAGAAAATGAATATTTTACTTTAATGAGTTTGCAGTTCCAGGTTTGAATAATAAGTTCAGGGGTTCTATCATCATAAATTAAATGCAAACCTAAAACTTTTTGAAAAAGAATTGTTAGATACAAGAGACTTGGTGGCCATCGATTGATTAGGGAACACTTCGGATTTATTAGTAGTCGTATCACCAGTTGGGGGTGGAGGGAGATTTGTATTCCCATTTCCAGTTTGATACATTGACCCGCTATTTACAAAACTATTATTAAACGATTCATCAT
>JAMCQQ010000410.1 GCA_023379515.1 Actinomycetota bacterium | reverse complement strand
TCAGCAAGCTTATAGATTTCCGTATAGTTCGAGATGCCAGTCCGGAAGTCATCAGAAAATATATATTAAAAGAATGTGAGAATGGTGCTCCTGGGGATAATTTTGGGCTTTGCCTTGAAGGCATAAGAGGTATTCCGCTTGAAAAAGTAAGAATAGTCAGGGATGCGGTGGCGCATTATAATGGAGGGCCGGTTCCGGCTTTTGAAAAAATAGACGGCATATAGTAATTATTAGCAGAATAGCAGAAAGTTTAGTCAGTGCAAGAATAATGAAGAATATAATATTCAAAGAAAACAATTTTAGAACAAATATCAATGCTACTGATTTAAATATTGCTAATCATAAAAAACTCATGTTGGAGGCAGCTTTAAATGAATAACTTATTATTAAGTAAGATAGAACTGGAGAAAATACATGATTCATCTGTCGACATCCTTAAAAATATCGGGATAAAACTACTCCATGATGAGCTGTTTGAATATGTCTCAAGCTTTGATGGAATAAAGGTTGATAAAAACAGAAGAAATATCAGGTTTGATTCTGCTATCATTGATAGCTCAATAAAACAGGCAGGAAGAAAATTTAAGTTGTATGGCCGGGACAAAAATAAAAGTGCTGATTTTGGTTATGGTAAAATAGTCACATCTTCTTCCTGGGGTATGCCTTTCGAAATCGATGTCTTCAAAAATGAAAAGAAGCCAGCAACTTTTGAAAACCTGAAAGAAGCAGCAATTGTCGGAGATTTTCTTGGTGATATTGACATTGTTGGCGCTATGTTCAGGCCAAAAGAGATACCTGAATATTACAGGGACGTGTTTGAATATGCTGAGCTGGTTAAAAGGACTGCCAAACCTGCCAGCTGTTGGATCACTAATGGCAAATCATTCAAATATATAATAGAGATTTATAAATTATTTCTGGACAGAGAAAAAGACATTGGAAAATTTCCGCCATTTTTTTATGAATTTGAAAATATCTCTCCGTTGGTTTTCCAGTATGATGGTGTGGATATTTTATATAATTTTGCAAAACTTGGAATACCAGTAAGCAGTGCACCAATACCTCAGCCTATGAGCACGGGTCCTGTTACTATTGCTGGAAGCATGGCGCTTGGTAATGCTGAACTGCTTGGCAGTCTTGTGCTGCTTCAGCTTGTAAAACCCGGTCTTCCGTTCATGTATGGGCTTATGAGCAATGTTCCTGATCCTTTCACTATGATTGCCACATTTACCGGTGCACCTGAAAATGTCCTGTTCTCAATAGGGCAGGGTCAGATGGCCGGATTCTATGGTTTTCCGATATTTATGGACAACCAGATAACCTGTTCAAACCAGCTTGATTATCAGATGGGTGCAGAATTCGGGATAAACTGCTTTTCTGCACTGATGCTGGGTGCAGATTTATATGGCCATACAGGGATAGTCGGTGCAGACCAGGGTGCAAGCCTGCTGAAGCTTATCCTTGATGCAGAGATTGTTTCTTATTTAAAAAGAATCAAAAACGGTTTTAAGATAAATGATGAGACAATTGCACTTGATGTAATCAGGAATGTGGGAATAGGGGGCAATTATCTGACAGAAGAACACACAATCAGGCATTTAAAAACTGATTACTGGAAGCCGGTTAATTTTAACAGGGATTCTTATTCTGTTTGGGCTGGCAAACAAAAAAAAAGCCTGAGCAAAAGATGTTGGGAATATAAAGAGTATATTTTAAAAAATCATGAAATTGATTTTGTAAATAAGGATATTGAAAAAGAGATAGACAAAATAGTTAACAGTGCAAAAGAAAATCTAATGTAATTTTTATTTTAAAAATTTAATATAAGTAGTTCAAATAATTTAAATGAATTTTATTTTTTAATTTTAGATTTTTGATGCGGAGGTAGCTTGTGGGAGTAAAACCAAAATTAGGAGTTTTTTTAGTTTCAGGAGCTTGGTTCAGGGAAGTCGGCATGCAGGCATCAGACTCTTCTTTAACTGCCGAAGTCGATGTAATTGCAAAATCAGTTTTTAAGAGAATTTCCGTATTTTCAAATACTTTCTATAATGGAGTGATTGCCTCTGTCAAAGCTGCAAAAGAAGCTGCTGCAATGGTAAAAGAGGCAGATATTGATGCAATACTAATTGCCCCACTTATGTGGTGCGAAGATATAATCCTCAAGACAATATTAAAGGAGCTTCCGGATAAACCTGTTATTTTCTGTACATTTATGCCTTATCAGAGCTTCAAAGAGTTTATGAATGTGGACGAGATGCTTAAAGGTTCGGGAACAGTCGGATCTCTACAGATGAGCGGATTTTTAGCAAAAGAAGGATTTAATTTTGATTCAGTAGTGGGTTATTATGGAGACAATAATGTGTATGAAGAGATCAGGAAACACGCCCTTGCTATTGCAATCAAAAGAAGCTTGAAAAATATCAATTGCGGAGTCCTGCCTTTCAGGTGTGACCAGATGACTGTAACTTATGTTGATGAATTCAATTTACACAGCTTATATGGGATCGAACTTAAATACCTTGAACTTCAAAAGGTCAAGGATATTGCAATGAGCTATAAAGAGAAGGAAATAAGAAATTTTGAAAAAGTGATCAGGAGTTCAGGTTTTGAAATAGAGGTTGATGATAAAAATCTAATCGAAGCAATAAAATACTCACTAGCAATGGAGAAAGTCATAAAAGATGAGGATTTAAAGATATTTGCCATAAATGATGTATCAGATGAGATGCATAAATGTTTTGGCATGCGTCCTTGCCTTATAAACCCGAGACTTACAGATTATGGCATTTCAATACCGATGGAGGCTGATATTGCTGCAGGAATTGCACTGCATATTTTAAGTGAATTTACGGACCAGTCATCATTTTATTCAGAGATCTTATGTGCAGATCTTAAAGATAATACTTTTATAGCTGGGCATGCAGGTTATTATGATATCCAGCACTGTGATCCGTCTTATCCGGTAAAAATCATTTCTGATCCTGAGTATAAAAATATGGACAGGTTTACGGGAGCCAGCATGTATTATAAATACAAACCTGGACCTATAACAGCAGTCAATTCTATCTACGATGGCCACTGCTTGAAATGGACAGTAATCGAATGTATGTCATTACCTGGGCCGCCAAAGCTTGAAGGGTACTGCCATGCTTACTGCAGGATTAGAAATGATTTTTACCG
>JAMCQQ010000409.1 GCA_023379515.1 Actinomycetota bacterium | reverse complement strand
TTATCGCCTTGGGCTCCCATAAACTGCTACGAGCTTAAAATCCCTAACATCCTCAATTACTTTCATTCCTTATATCTTAAAATTGTTTTTTTGATAATTCATAAACATCTCAAGTTTTACTCTGACACACATGAATTTTACTTTCTTATTATTAAGATCATACAGTTTCGGATAATCCATATCACACTGAACTTTCTCTTAAATTTTCCTTATCCAGCTCATATATGAGCCATTCAAATTCCATACATTTTTAAATCCTGAATTTTTTAAAATTAAATATGCCAGATAGCTTCTGTAACCGGTTCTGCAATATATCACAATTTTAATGTTCCTGTCCAGTTTATCAAGATTATCTCTGAGTTCATCCACGTAAATATTAAGCGCACCCTCTATATGGCCCATATCAAATTCTCTCTTGGTCCTTACATCCAGAATTATAATATCCTGTCTGTTTTTTATTATGTTCCTCAATTCTTCGGCATCTATTTGCCGGTACTCGCCTTTCTTGATATTTTCACCAATCATCCCAAGAATGTTAATGGAATCTTTGGCTGAACCATATTCCGGATGATAAGAAAGGCTAAGATTAATCAAATTCCATATTTTCATTTTTGCTCTAATTGCAGTTGATATCACATCCGTTTTTTTATCGATGCCTTCCCTGCCGACTGCTTCAAAACCAAGAATGATTCCCGAAATTTTATCATAAACCATAAACATATGGATAAAACTTGATCCAGGGTAATAACCTGCATGATTGGGATAATGAAGTTCTGTTTTGGCTGCATCAATACCATGGTTTCGGGCTTCTTTTAAGCTTATTCCTGTTTTTCCTATTGCAATATCAAGAACTTTTATTATTGATGTAGGTATGCTGTCCATAAACTTATCTTTTCCTCCGGCCGCATTATAACCGGCGCACCTGCCCTGCATATTTGCAATAGATGCTAGGTAGTAAGCCTGTTTTGTTTGTGTTACGAAGTTTATACATTCACAACAATCACCGGCTGCGTATATGTCAGGATTGCTTGTTTGAAGATATTCATTTACAGCTATTGCTCCCGATTTACCAATAGTAATTCCGCAACTGCCGGCAAGTTTTGAATCAGGTTTTGCACCTATGCTCTGGAATATAATATCACAGACAAGTTTGTCCCCTCTTGATGTTGTTAAAGAGATTATTTTCCCATCTGCATTTTTTTCAAAATTTTCTATCGACTCTTCCTTGCGAAGAATTATCCCTTTACCCGTAAGATAGTTTTCAAGATATTCTATGATTTCAAAATCAAAAGCTGGTAAAATTTGATCAGTCTTCTCAATTATCGTAATGTTTAAGCCATTCAGCAAAAAGGCATCCAGGATTTCAAGCCCGATAAACCCACCTCCGATAATTACAGCATTCAGAGATCCCTTGCAATTTTTTACTAAAAAAGACAGGTACTCCTTTAATTTCAAAGCATCATCAATAGTTTTTAAAGGAAAAAAGTTAGGTGCGGATTCAAGTTCCGGATTAATTATAATCGGAGTCGAACCGGTAGCAATAATCAGTCTGTCATAAGAATCCTTGAATTGCCCACCGGTTGTCAAATTTTTCACAGTAATGCTTTTTGCTTTGCTGTCAATATCTATCACTTCATGCATTATATTTACTTTTATATTAAATCTCTGTTCAAACTGCTGGGTAGTATTTATGATAAGGTTGTCTATATCAGTAATCCTGCCTGATACAAAATAAGGCAACCCGCATACACCATATGAAATATATTTATATTTTTCATAAATAGTAATTTGAGCATTCTCGGATTTTCTTCTTGCTTTGACTGCCGCGGATGTACCTGCTGCAACACCGCCGATTACTATAATCTTTTTTATATTTTCAGTTTTTTCCGACATTTCAAAACCCTGCTTCCCAATTTTCATAATCTCATATAGTAAATCAAATGATCATATTATTTGCTACAAAATCCATCACTGAACTTATTTTAATACCCAAATTATACACCTCATTGAGACTGCCAATCTGAAGCCTGCAGTTTTCACATGGTGTGATAAGCATCTTTGCACCGGTTTTTTTTATCTGATCCGCTTTTAATTTTCCCGTTTGAATCCTGAATTTCTCCAGTTCCGGCATTGCAACAAGTCCGCCTCCCCCGCCACAGCACCAGTTTCTTTCCCTGTTTGGAGTCAGATCTCTGAAATCGGATGCAATCTTTTTCATTATATATCTGGGTTCATCATAGAAGCCTGCATTTCTTCCTACCTGGCAGGGGTCGTGATAAGTAACAGGTTCCTGAAAGTTTCCTTCCCTTAGGATTATTTTACCATCTTTTATAAATTCAGTTATAAGCTCTACAAATCCCCTAATCTTAAAAGGCAGTTTTTCTTTTGACCATGCTTCATATAAAAATTTCATTACTCTATAGGCATGCCCGCATTCGGTGATAATTATTTCTTTGACTTTCAGTTTTTTTGCTTCTTCAACAATTCTTGCAGCGATTGCTTTTGCTTTTTCGCTGCTGCCCAGAAAATATCCATAATTTGCAGCCTCAAACATGGAAAGTGTCCAACTTATTTTTGCCTTATTGAAAATCATTGCAGCCGGCAGAATTGTATGTGCTCCCGCAAGTGCTACATACAGAAAGTCTGCTCCTTGTCTTTCCATAGGAATCGAAGCATTGCCATCATTTGATCTTTCTTTCAGTTCGGTCTCGGAATCTTTTAATGTTTCCTGAAGAATATCCTTAAACATTTCAATGTTTTCGCCCTTGAAGATAGCTGCATCTGCAAGCTCGCCAAGTATCGTATTGCCCTTTTGATCAGCATTTAGTATTTCTTTGGCAACTGATATTACCCACGAGGTGTCTATGCTGAATGGGCAATAAACCATGCATCTTCTGCAGCCAGTACAGGCATAGGTTGCTTTAGCCAATTCTTCAAGAAGCTTTTCATCATCAATCTCTTTGCCTTCAAACAAACCTGGAAAAATCTTACCGAAAGATGATATATTTTTCTTATAAATCCGCCTAATGAGTTCAGCTCTGTACGCCGGCAGGTAAGTTACATCTCTTGTAACCTTATGCTGATGGCAGGCATCCCTGCAAATGGCACATCTTGCGCATAAATCAAGGTAAAATAAAAGCTGCCTGTTTATCCTGCTTTTTAGTACATCAATCAAAGCTTGTCTATTGTTTTCCATCATGCATCACTCCTTACAGCATTTACTGCAAAAGTACCGATTGCATGTGTCAATTTACTGAACGGAAAATACATCATAAAAAGATTAACAAAAAATACATGCATCGTGAGCACCCACTTTACACCTTTTGCTGCAATAGTTTCCGGAAAATAGGGCCTGAATGCAAGAACACTCTGAAAATATGCCCTGTAGTCAGAAACAGGGATTTTCCCAAAAAACCTTAAGTGATCTCCCAGTGCAATAATTACAATAAGTAAAAACAAAATGAAATAATCTTCAAATACCGATAAATCCTTGTAAGGGGAAAAGAAACGTCTGAAAATATAAAACGATACTGTTATTAGAAGTATGATTCCCATTGTACCACCGGCAATCGCACCGAGTTTTTCCATTCCTTCTTTTCCCAGGACATTATAAAGAGGTGTAAATTCGTGTACTATCCTGAAATGTGCCAGAAGTACAGCTGCGAGTGAAAAATGAAAAAATATTGAAAATGTCCACATCCACGGATCGACCTCTGCTGAATGTGGAAAAATAAAAGAATCCTTTAACAGTTTAAAAAATTTGCCGAATTTATTTTTCGGTCTTGGAAATATTCCAAGCCTGACAGAAGAGCGTGGGGTTTTTACCCAACCATATATCTGATATGCCATACCTAAAAGAAATACTGTAACAGCAATGTACACCATTATGCCTGCAGCAAAAAATGAAAATCCATTCATAATCTACCATACCTTTGTAATAAATTTACTGGATAAATAAACTATTATATTAATTGTATAAGATATCCCCTATGTAAATAAACCTTAAAAAGCCTAATTTTATCTACTTCAATCTTTTTACATAAAAAATAATATCCTTTCCTTCTTTTTCAGTCCGCATGACTTCATTGCCTGTAATCTTTGCCCATGAAGGGATATCAGCAAGGCTTCCCGGGTCCGTTGCAATTGCTTTGATTTCCATCCACAGGAATATTTTTTATATTCTGGCTCACTTTCACCATTGGCAATGGACACAAAAGCCCTTTTAAATCAAGTTCAAGATCAACTTTTATATCCTCAGACATTTTACCTCCCCATATTATTTTATCTTTTATTAATTTCCTAAATGAATAATGTTGAAAACGAATCTTTGGAATGTTCAAGCATGAAGGCAACCCCTACGACATCCTTTACTTCATCAATCATCCTTTCCCTGGGAATCTCAAGAACATCCATGCTCATCTGGCATGCATAGAGATTTACTCCAAGGTCAATTGCCATTTTCCTGAACTCTCCAAGAGATGGAATATTTTTTGCACCCATCATCTTTTTGAACATCCACCTTCCCATGCCACCCATACTGTATTTGCTTGGTGATGCTTTTGCGATATCTCCGTTTTCCATCATTCCCATCATTTTTCCGAAGATGCTTTTGCCTGTCCTGACATTCTTTTTCTTCAATGCCCTCAGACCCCAGAACGTAAAGAACATTGTGACATTCATATCCGAAGCTGCTGCTCCTGTGGCGATAAGAAACGCTGCCATAAGCTTATCCATGTCTCCGCTGAAGACTATCATGGTAAGCTCTCTTCTTTTTTCCTCAGTCATTTTTTCTCCTCTTTTTATTTTTTTGTTTTGTTGTTTCAATATCACTTGTTTTTTAAATTTGGTTTTTTATTTACATTTTTTATTCAGGCATTTCATTTATGTATTTATTGAGAATTACTCTCTATCGCATCACTTACAGTCTTATTTTTTGAAAGCAGCATTTCCTGCAGAACTTCACTTATCAAATCATATGCCTTTATAATTTTTGGATTTGATATGGAATAAAAAATATTATTCCCTTCACGGCGAGTTGAAACTACACTCTTGGATCTAAGTATTGCAAGGTGCTGTGATAGATTTGCCTGTGATATTCCTGTCCTGTTCACCAGCTCTGTAACCGACATTTCACCGTCTCTGATTATGTCAAGTATCGCCTGCCTGTTTGGATTTGAAATGGTCTTGCAGATATCAGCATGCAAGTTATAAAAGCTGTCTTTTTTCATAACGACCTCTAAGTTAAAGATAATAAACTGAGCAATAAATTATATATTTATATAATAATATTAATATATATTTATAAACTATAATTTTAGTATCTTTTTGTCAAGATATTTTTTATTTGTGTTTTTTTATATAATTAACCAAAGTTGTGGTAAAAACTTAATTGTCAGATATAAACCATTTTTTACAATTTTTAATTTTTAAGTTTTTTGAGGTATATAATCATGGCAGATATTACAGTAAAAAGATCAAAAAAATCAGGCCTTCCTGCGGGTTCCCTGATACATATCGGTGAGAAAAAAGTTCAAAAAACAAGAATAAAAGTGATCGATTACGGAGAAAAAGACTACGTTGAACAGGAAGTCGAGAATGCACAGCAATGCTTTGCCTTTAAGGATGACAAGACAATCACGTGGATAAACATTGATGGCATAAGTGATACAGATATTTTAAAAGAGCTCGGAAGTTGTTTTGGTTTTCACCCGCTGATCCTCGAAGATATTCTTAATACAGAACAGCGCCCCAAAATTGAAGATTTTAATGATTATGTTTATGTTGTTCTAAAAATGCTTTACTACAATGAAAAAAGCAGCGAAATAACCATTGAACAGGTAAGTATTATTTTTGGAAACAATTACGTAGTTTCCTTCCAGGAAAAAGAACTTGATATTTATGATCCCATAAGGTTAAGATTAAAAAATGAGAAGAGTAAAATAAGAAAAATGGGATCAGACTTCCTGGTTTATTTATTGCTTGATGCAATAGTGGATAACTATTTTAATGTTCTTGAAAAAATCGGAGAGAAAATTGAAATTGTAGAAAATAAGTTAGTTGCCACTCCCGAACAGAAAACTCTCAAGATAATTTATAATTTAAAGAGAGACATGCTATTCATAAGAAAATCCGTATGGCCCCTGAGAGAAGTCATAAGCGGCCTTGAAAGAGGAGAATTCTCTCTAACTCATAATAGTACCAGGATTTATATAAGAGATATCTATGACCATGTTATCCAGGTTATCGATACGGTTGAGACTTTCAGGGATATGCTGTCTGGCATGATAGATATTTATCTTTCCAGCATGAGCAACAAGCTAAACGAGATCATGAAAATCCTGACAATTATTTCAACTATATTTATTCCCATAACTTTCATTGCAAGCATTTACGGGATGAATTTTGGGTTTATGCCTGAAATTGCGTGGAAATGGGGTTATTTTGTGGTATGGGTAGTAATAATTATCATTATTATTTTGATGGTGATTTATTTTAAAAGAAAAAAATGGTTTTAAAAACTAAAATTTATCTTAGGGGATTTCACAACTTTTTCTTTCAAAACTTCCTGTTTTCAAAAAAATCAGCATTATCAATGCCGCTGCTGCTATGAATGCACCCGTTGATGTTATTCTTTTTTATCGGCTTCATCAACCATTGATTCTATAATATCTGATCTCGCGATAATACCAAGGAGCTTATTGTTTTCATCTACAACCGGTACTCTGTTGATTTTATTTCTTACCATTATTCTTGCAACATCCTCGACAGAAGTATCTTTATGAACTGATTTTACCCTGCGCGTCATTACTTCTTCGATTCTGGTTTCAAGATGCTCCTTCATGTCCTTCTGATATTTTTCGATGTTTTCAATGTAGCCATAGTTGATCACAAGCGGGTCAAAATAGAATGGGAATATAGGCTCCATATCCTCTCTTATAATATCGACATCTGTTGCCATTCCAACCAGTTTTCCTTCTCCGTCAATAACAGGTACACCACTGATTTTATTTTTGAGGAGCAATTTTGAAAGGTCTGCAAGCGTTGAATCTTTATTTATTGTGATAACATCTTTAGTCATTATATCCTGAGCAGTTTTTTCTACCATTTTTTGACCACCCTATTTGATGATTTTAAAGTTATTATTTTATAAACTTATTTTAAAGCAGAATCGGTATCATGGCAATTTCAATTATTAAATTTCAATCCGGATGGTCCACTTTTTCAGTCAAGCAGTGATTTGACTTGCTGCAGCAGCTCATTGGGCTGTACAGGTTTGTTCAGGAACTTACTTACGGGCAGCCATGTCTCATCAATATCCTGATTGCTGAAACGTCCCAGATATATTCCCCGCTCATTTACGGCAGAAAGCATAATGATGGGGATGTTGGCAAGCTTGTTGTCCTTCTTGATATCTCTTGCAATTTCAAAACCGATGGAATTATTTTCAGGAAACATCACATCCAGAATAATTAAATCAGGGCCATATTTTGTGACATTTTCAACAACACTTTCATCGCTGTACTGGGCAGAAACCTCATATCCGTTGGCTTTTAGAACCATTGACATTGATTCTACGATATCCCTGTCATCATCAATAATATAAATCTTTTTCATGATAAGACCTCTTTTTGTAATTTTTTATTTCAATAAATCCTTACACATAAAAAACTTTTAATTTATTTTTTTGCAAGCGAAATTAGTTTTTCTACATCAATAGAATCTTTTATCATTTGCAGCAATTTATCCAGTTTCTTGATATTAAATATTCTGGAATGCCCCATTATTTCACATAGTTTTCCGACAGCAGTCAGGGTATCGCATTCCACAAGTATAATTGGGATTCCAAGCTCTTCCGCCCTGCCAATAACTATGGCGCTGGGTTGATAATTACCGGTAAGAACGAGACACTTGGTTTTAGTTTCAAGTGCTGCAAGTTGTATATCTGCTCTGTCACCGCCTGTTATTACTGCTTTATCCGGATTTCTTCTGAAATATTTGAGCGCCAATTCATGACCCATGGCACCAACCATAAAAGATCCAACGAGTTCGTCTTTTTTTTCATTTGCACATAGAATCTTGCCATCAATATATTTGGCCATTTCTTTAATACTAACGGATGACAAAACTTTATCTGAAATCAAAGTTCCAAAAACATTTACATCTCTTTTTTTAAAGTAAGGAAGTTCAATATTTTTAAGTCTCTCCATATCTTCTATAGGGACTAAATTTATGATAATCCCACCAAAGAAATCTTTAAAATATTCCTTATAAAACATCGCAAGATCTGCAATATCATCACCATATCTGATTATAACAATAGCTTTTGCATTAATAGAATTGCATATATCTTTTGAAGATAGACCTGCAAATATTCCATAATCTATGTATTTTCCTCCCTCGATAATCATGAAATCTTTATCCTCAGCGATTTTCTTGTAAGATTTATTGATAATATCAAGATATTTCTTTGAGGTTATCTCAATTTTTTCTTTTAAAACATCTTCATATGCTTTTCCTATAAACATCAAAGGACCTATATCCTTGAGATTATCCTTTATACCCAGAATCCTGGAAATATTATAGACATCTTCATCAACATAGTGGTCCCCAACTTTTACCGGAAGGTTGCCCAAAGGTTTCATATAGCCAGTTTTATACCCTTTTTCAATCAACAGCTTGCCTATGGCAACGCAAATGGAGCTTTTCCCCGAGAAAGGCTGGGTAGAAACAAACAATAAAGGTTTCATTTTTTACCTCTTTTCCTTATATGCTAATTTTAAAACCTTTTATAAAAACCATTCTGCTTCTTTTATTTATAATGGATTTTTATATATTTTTATTATATCAAGAAAATTAATAACAAGCTGATAATTTTTAGTATAAATATCTGATTTTAATATATTCATATTAACAACCTGTTAACTATATATACTAAAAGAGTTTTTATTATATCCGTTTTTAAATAATGGGAGGCGCTGCTGTCAAAAAGAACCCTTATATTGGCATCGAATTCTTCATCTTTTTCATCCATAATAAATAATACCGGAAACTTTTTGAATGGATAAATTAGCCCGGAAAATTTAAAATTTTTATTTTTTTCTCCCCCGATTTCCAAAAGTTTTTCAAGAAATTTTTCAGCATTATT
>JAMCQQ010000408.1 GCA_023379515.1 Actinomycetota bacterium | reverse complement strand
GATGATAATGATATTATATCATTATCATCTATTGTATCGCCAAATAGATTTTCATCATTATATTCATCTTCTTCAAAAGTATCTTCAGTACTACCGGCAGGATTATTAGTCTGAATTTGCATTGCTGTCTTAGGTTTTTTGCCACTAAACAACTTATCTGCTTCTTCCCTTAATTCCTGAAATTCTTCTTCCAGTTCCTGTGTTATTCGCTGAATTGCTTTTTTATATGCATTTTTGTCTGCCAGTTCTTTTAAATCTTTCATTATATTTTCGGCAACAGGATCTATCGGTTCTCCGATAAATACATGAACTTTCCTGAAAGTATTCATTAAAATAGACATTATACCCTCAGCAACAGGGTGTCTTCCAAGCCATGTGTCTTCCCCGGGACCCTTGCTGAGGTTATGGAGATAAACCGGAATAATCGGCAGTTTTGTCTTATAACTAAGGTAAGCGGCGCCTCCGCGGAATTTCCCGAATTCATCATGTTTATATAATTCACCTTCCGGGAATATTCCAAAAAATACTTTTTTACTGTCGGAAATTAAAAAAAGTTCCTTAAAACTTTTAATATTTTTATTGAACTGTTCCTTGAAAATGGGGATGCTGTTAGTAAATTTTCTAAAAAAGAATGAGGTAAACCTGTTAGAAAATCTTTCACTGTCTGTAACAAAAACTATTTTTTTTCTTAAAGCACCAAGTGCAATTAAGGGGTCCGCGCCTGTCGTATGGTTAAATGCAAAGATTGCAGATTTATTATAAGGTATTTTTTTCGGGTTTATAATTTTTATCCAGAGAAAAAGTTTATAAAAGTTTATTATCAAAATCCTTGGCAGATTATAAAACCCATTTAAGATTTTTACGCCTATTATTTTTAGCTTGCCCATCGTAATAACCACCTAAATAATAAATTAACAATCTCAAATCTTTATTGCTCTCTGGTTTACTCTGGACTTTCGCAATTTAATCTCCTTATAACATAAATCAGAGCAAATAGCCAGTTTTTGAGAGGTATCGTGTGGTCATTAACTTAAAATAATACCGATGTAGACAGTTTAAGGCTTAAAACGGATAGCCTTTAAAGCTCAAGTGTATGGAAGCATCTAAAATTTCGTGATAAAAAATAAATTGATAGGCCAGGACGGGTATTGAGAAAACCATTTAAAGGCTTAAGCGGGCATGGTTCCTCCTTAGGGAGGAGAGCGAAGCCTGAAACTGAACTGGCTTTTACCCGCCGGGGAAAAGCCTGCGTGTTTTTGAAATACCCATCCTGGCTCTTAAAATTTTCCTTTATTGCTATCACGAAATTTTAGATGCTAACCAAGTGTATTAATCAATTTAAATATATTGTTGATATTGTCATAATGGGTTCCCCTCCAGTAATACTTACCGCAATGCGGACAATGAAGAAAATCTTTTTGTGTCCTATAAACATAGGGAGGCACCTTATCTTTCAAGTTCTCTTTTTGAACTTTTAGAAGCTCGGTATTGCATTCAATACATCTTATGAGATTCGGTTTTAAAGGGATTCCAAGATCATTTTTAATTTGTACGAGTTGTTCTATAATACCATCATACCTGATGAATACCGATTTTATTGAATTATTCTTGACAGGTCTCCTCTGCAGCATCAATGAATCTCTGGTCAGCACAATTCTTCCCTCGCTTTTTGCTATTTCTAATATTTTATCATCACTGATATTGTTAATGTAGAGCACATCATTGCCAGCCATGCGCAGGTATCTTGCCAGTTTCCCCACCATGATATCTGCTATAAATTTCATTTCTTGTATAGTAATTTTAAGTGGTTAGATTTGAAAGATCTCATTTAAATATTTTATCATATTTTTAATAAGTAGATTGAACTTCTTGTTACTATTTAGATAACTGATAAAATATAAAAACTTGTAAAAAATATTTGCAAAGAAATATACTTTTAAATTTATCATACAAAAGCATGGATAATAAAGAAATAAAAAACACGAAATATAGGCTATTCGATGATTATAAAGATAAAATAAAGAAAGATTTAAAGAATCTCAAGGTCATCTATACTGATCTTGATGGTACACTCTTCAACGACCAGGGATGCATAATAAAAGACTACGAAGGTAATTTTTATTTTGAAGTAGTTAAGCTTTTTGAAAGAATTGCAAAAAGGAACTGGGATATTGTTCTTGTTTCAGGCAGGAGTAAGCAGCAATTAAGATATAATTCAATGCTGATTGGAGTAAAGAATTATATAACTGAACTAGGCTGTGAGCTTGTTCATAATTTCGGTGAGAAGGCTTATGTAACATTTGATGATAAAAAATATGATTATGAAATTACTAATTGCGGAAAAGATCTTATGAATATTATAAAAATCCTTAAAGAAGCATTTCCCAACAAAATTGACAGCAACCTTGATTGGAGCGTGGGCAGGTCTTTTAATGCCTTATTTTTTGGCGATATAGATCTTGGAAAAGCCAACGGAATCCTAAAAGATGCAGGCTATGAGGGCCTGGTGCTTGTTGATAATGGTTTTTCAAAAATTGTAAAGTTAAATCTGGATGTCGAGCGTTTGCGAATTTTAAATTTGATGCCAGAGGGGGTTGACAAATCTTCAGCTATAAAACTTGATAAGAAATTAAGAAGTTTTAAAGACGAAAATTGTATAGCTCTTGGAGATTCAATTGAAGATTTAAAAATGGCACCGGTAGTTAAGTATTTCTTCCTGATGAAAGATGCTGTCGAAAGAGATAGTGATATCCTTGCCTCCTTATATAATTTTAATAATGTATTTGTTACAAAATACAAGATGAATCGTGGCTGGACAGAGGTTATGAAATACCTTGTAGATTAGATTAAATACCTTGCGCTATAGTGATTATAAAATTATAATATTTTTGGTATTGGAAAAACGATATACAGTATTTTCATATTAAACGATATTGCAGGAATAAAAAAATATTTGTTGAATTTATAAAAAATTAAGCATAAGAAAAGTGATCCAAATGAGTAAGAAAAATCATGGGAATCATTCCAATGGAAGATTTTGCAAGGATATTTTAATAATAAGCATGATTGCAGCTTTTTGCGGGTTTGTAATCGGCTTGATCTTTGCACCTCAAACAGGAAGAAATTTTAGAAAAAATCTTATAGATAAAGCAAAAGATGTTATTGATAGAGGGAAATTTGCTGTCGTAGAAGCCAGAGTAAAAGCAGAGGAGCTGCTGGAAAAAAGCAAGGAAAAAGTGGAAGAAGTAACGGCAAAATTGACAGGTAAAAAAGAAGCAGAATAGCACAAGAAAGAGCCGGGGTTTTTGTTGACATCGGTTTTTTACTATAGTAAACTTTACGCTTGCGTATTTTATGCAGCTTAACAGCTCATTAAATAAATAAGGGCCGTTAGCTCAGCAGGTAGAGCACCGGACTTTTAATCCGGGTGTCGAAGGTTCGATCCCTTCACGGCTCACCATTTGTTGCCCTAGGCTCATTGAATATTTTTTTGCGGCCCGTTCGTCTAGGGGTTAGGACAGCAGATTTTCAATCTGCCAGCAAGAGTTCGATTCTCTTACGGGCTACCAAATGGGCGATTAGC
>JAMCQQ010000407.1:620-2610 GCA_023379515.1 Actinomycetota bacterium | reverse complement strand
AATCGGGATCAGCTTAGCGAGGAGTTCTAATATTAAGTAGGTCAATGTAGCGATTGACATTTCGATTCTCCTGCCTTTCATTAATAAACGGGTAATTACTTTTATTTAGATGAACGAGTGAAGTATTCCATTCCACGCTGTGTTCAAGTATGAGACCACTTTTTTGCTTATCCTCAGTAAGCAAAGCAAAACCTGCTTTAATCGCCTGATTTGGATTATCTATACTGACTTTTTTCCCTTCAATGATAATGTCTCCGCTGCTTTTGCGGTCAGCTCCGAAGATCAATCTGACTAACTCTGTTCTGCCTGATCCAACCATTCCCGCAAATCCGACAATCTCCCCCCTGTATGCCTTGAAGGAAACGTCCTTAACAACGCCACCATTTGAGAAATTTTTAAATTCCATCTCTTTGGAGTAGTCAATCTCAACTCTTTCACGGGTATAGAACTTACTCATATCTCGTCCAACCATTTCGCTAATAATCTTTTCATCGGTGACTTCATTTCTCCCATAAGTAGCGACTTTTTTTCCGTCCCTTAAAACAGTGATTCTATTGTGAATATCAAATATTTCTTCCAAATGATGAGATATGTAGATTACTCCTACGCCTTTATTTGCACACTGTTTCACCAATTCCAATAGATTATTAATTTCGCTTGCACTATAAGAAGCAGTTGGCTCATCCAGAATAAATATCTTAGCTTCTTTTGCCATAGCCTTTGCAATTTGAATAGATTGTTTTTGCGGAACACTCAATGCTCCAACCAGTTTTTCAACATCAAGATCAATTTTCAGAGTTTCTAAAAGTCTTTCAGCTTCATGGTTCAACTTTGAATAATCGATAAACCCAAATCGACTGCTCGACCAGTTGCCTAAAAAAATATTTTCGGCAACAGTAAGATCCGGAGCCAAAGAAATTTCCTGGTAAATGGTTTGAATGCCAAGCTGATGTGCAAGAGCGGGGTTCAGAAACGGATATTCCTGACCAGCTATTGTTATTATCCCTTCATCAGGTCGCAGTGCTCCTGAAAGTATCTTGATAAAAGTTGATTTTCCAGCACCATTTTCACCTACAACACAATGAATTTCGCCTTTATAAAGATTAAAATCTACCCTGTTAAAAGCTTTAACGCCCGGAAAGCTTTTGCTACATTTCTTAACTTCCAGTAAAAGTTTACGTTCCATTATTCAGAATTATCCTCATTATAAAATGTAAAATTTATTAATTCTTAAATTATCATTATTATGCATTTATAATAATGATAAACTTATGATTAATAATTTTAAAAATAAAGGTTAAAAAATATCATTTGATATAATAGATATCTTATGATTTTTTTTATAATAACCATTAAAATCCAAAAAATCAAGTGATTTTTTAATAATTGTTGTTATTTAGTGATATTGTCACTCTAAAGTTATTCAGAGAAAATGTCACCTATGGAAAGAATGGAACAATACCATACGACAAAGAAAGAAATGATTAAACTGCGGGTGGTATAAAAATATTAATCTCAGATAAAAAATGATTATAATTTCAAGAAGAGCATTTAGATTTAGAAACTTTGAGAATTATAAAATTAAGAATAAAAGCTATATGTTGTTAGATTGAGTTGCTTCCATCTTTTTTGTATAGAGGCGGAAATTTTATATGGAGCCCGCAATCAGAATTGAACTGATGACCTTTTCCTTACCAAGGAAACGCTCTACCAACTGAGCTATGCGGGCAGAAGCTCCATTAAAGAAATAAGTAAAGCGAGCATCTCGCAAACACTCAAAAAGAAAAAGACCTTTCAAATCCTTTGTTTAAATATGCCACTGGCATATTTAAACCTTAAAATAAAGTATCTCTTTAAATTTTAGAGTTTATGGTGGAGGAGAAAGGATTTGAACCTCTGTAGGCATACGCCGGCAGATTTACAGTCTGCTCCCTTTGACCACTCGGGCACTCCTCCACGCTAACCCTATATTTTCGCTAAATGGAGCCGG
>JAMCQQ010000407.1:0-610 GCA_023379515.1 Actinomycetota bacterium | reverse complement strand
TTACAAATCAGCTGCTCTGCCAATTGAGCTACGCCGGCGAACTAATTAGCTTCAATATTATCCTAATCTATTTTAATTATGTCAAGATAAGTAACCGGCTGATTTCGTCAATTCTTTTATAAGACCGCACTTTTAAAATATCATAAATGCAATATAATAAGACAAGAGGTGAGTATTATGTTTATAAGTGAAGATATAAGAGAAAATATTGCTGCAGGAAGCTTTTATCCGTCAAATCCAAAAACTCTCGAGGATATGGTTAAAAAATTCCTTGACAGTGCTGAAGAGAAAAAAATTAACAAAATTAAGGCTCTCGTCTGTCCTCATGCAGGATATATATATTCAGGCCAGGTTGCAGCATGCTCTTACAGGCAGGTAATGAGCAAGGAATTTAACACTGTAATAATAATAGCGCCATCACATTCTGAAAATTTTGATTTCAACTCAATTTATAATGGGAAAGCTTATCACACTCCTTTAGGCATGGTAAGCATCGATAACGAAAGCTGTGAAAAACTTGCAGCTTCAGACAGCAGGCACATCAAGCTTTCAAAATACGGACATGGAGCCGAACACAGCCTTGAAGTTCAGCTTCCTTTTATGCAGATTG
>JAMCQQ010000406.1 GCA_023379515.1 Actinomycetota bacterium | reverse complement strand
TCATATCGGCTTTTACCAATTTTCTCTCAAAGAATTTAACTCCCGGTTTATATCCTGCCGAAACTATCATCTCTGTTGTTCCCAGATTCATGTCCAGTGTATCATTTATCTGCTCAAAATCGCTTGACAAGAAAGTACCGATACCATGGATAGTGTAGATGAGCCCTTCTTCCCTGAAAATCTTTAAGGCTTCCCGCAGTGTCAACCTGCTGACATTTAACTTCCTGGCAAGTTCGGATTCGGGGGGAAATTTATCACCGACTTTTAGATTCTTAACTTTTATATAATCCATCAGCAACTTTTTAATTGTTAAAAATGTCGACATATTTTCATCCTGAACCAGGCTTTAGCTTCTAACCAATCGAAATGCTATTATCACCAATTTGTTTAAAGCTTAGGCAAAACTATTTTTAAACTTTCTTGCCTAATTTTGAAAGTACAGCCGCCACATTGTCACTATATGAACCATCAGGGACAAATTTCTTTTCAAAGAAAGCTCCGCCGATTGTAAATCCCCATACTCCCTGGTCAATTGTTTCCTGAAGTCTTGCAAAACTGTTTATTGAGCCTGCGGAAACAATGGGAACCTTTACTGCATTTCTAACTGCTGAAACGAGCTCATTTACTTTCTCCGGTTTGATATATCTGTATGCAAGGAGATCGAAGCCGTTTGCTCCTGCTGCTTCTATTCTTTTTGCGTCTGCAGCAATTTCTTCTATTGTTCCATCAAGAATTGAGGGTCGCTCATAAATCTTACCGCAGAATGGGAAATAATTAATTTTCTTGCCTATTATTTTCCAGATTGAGGGATAATATACTGTACCCATAAGATAATCAAATCCCATATCAACGGCCATTTTAGACGGCCCCATAATTTTATCTTCGTCATATTCTACTACCTCAATAAATGATTGAAATCCTGCAGCATGAATCTTATCGTTTAATAATTTCATCTTTTCCGGCGGGAGCCCTATTTCCTTAAATCCAAAATAATCCACGGGCAAATGCTTTACTTCCTCGAAAGCTTCGATTGCATTGGGGACGGTAATATCGTTTTGTGTGAACATCAATATCAGCTTTGGTGCCATAATGCTAACTCCTACGAAAGTTGTTAATAAATAATTATATGATATCTTTTAATAGTCATCAGATTTCTAAGAATAGATTTTAGCTTTTATTATTTTTTTAGTCAATAATTTTTAGAGAGATTTGTTATTTCTATGCGAGAAAATTTTTTAGAGAGAAGATTCTGTGAAAAATTCTGCTGAACTGGTAAAAGAGCATGATGTAAAAAATGTAATAATAAAACCGGAAAAATATATCTTGAATGTAAAAATATAAAAAATAATTTTTAAATAATTTACGCAATTATCCCCTTGGCATAACTAACATAATTTATATATATTCGTATTTATATATATTCGTTTTTATCAATTACATTCATGATATAATTAACTGCTTCCTGCGGACTGTCAACAACCTTATAAAGATCCTTATCTTCCGGGCTTATGGTGCAGTATCTTTCAAGCAAACATTCATCAATCCATTGATATAAATCTTTCCAGTAATCTTTTCCATAAAGAGCAATCGGAAAATGCTCAATCTTATTTGTTTGTGCCAGTGTGAGTGCTTCAAATAGCTCATCAAGGGTACCGTAGCCTCCCGGAAAAATAATAAATCCAACCGAATATTTCACGAAAATCATTTTACGGACAAAAAAATATCTGAACTCCAGTGCTATATTCTGGTATGGATTTGGTACCTGTTCAATAGGAAGCTCTATGTTGCACCCAATTGACAGTCCCCCCGACTCTATTGCCCCTTTGTTTGCAGCTTCCATTATGCCGGGACCCCCACCGGTAATTATTCCCAAATCCTGCTTTACAAGCAGGGATGCAGTTTCATAAGCAGCTTTGTAGTAGTAATCATCAGGTGTCGTACGGGCCGAACCGAAAAAAGATATGCATGGTCCTACTCCTGCCAGAGCATTGAATCCTTCGACAAATTCACTCTGTATATGAAGCACCCGCCATGGATCTGATTTTATATAACCATAATCCATCTTTTTTGACGCACGCAGCAGTTCCTTATCTTCGTTCTTGCTGGGATATTTCTTATTCATTTTTTATTTTCTTTCATTAAAATTTTTTTACTTTTTATTTGTCTGTAATTCTATCACAGAAACTATTATTTTCTAGAGATTGCCTTAATGATTCCCCAATTCAATTTATTTATGCTACCCAGCAGCTCATAAGTAGTTTTATATATTCTTATAAAAATCATATGTTTTTATGTGATGAATGGTTCTTTATGTCTGAGGTAAATAACTATTCTTCCACGGCAATAAGATTAAAATGCAACTTATTTTCATACATTTATTCCGGTCATACTTTTTATATTTGTTAAAAAATAATAAATTATATAAAATTGTGATCATAAATTTATTAATACACCGATGGAGACTCACAAAATTATTAGCATTCAATATCAAGAAAGAAGGGAATGGAATGGACGTTAAGTTGCTCTACCAGCCATCGTATACAATGGCCAATGTAAGACTTGCAGCAAATGAAGAAATTCGCGCTGAATCAGGGGCAATGGTTTCAATGGGAGACGGCATATCGATCGAAACAAAAATGCAGGGCGGCTTCTTTAAGGCTCTTGGACGATCCATGCTTGGAGGAGAATCATTTTTCATGAATACTTTTAAGGCTTCGGCAAATGGCGGAGTGATAAACCTGTCGCCACCTCTTCCTGGAGATATGTTTGTGGTAAATCTTGAAAAACCTATGCTTGTTCAGTCAGGCTCTTATGTCGCCTGTGAGCAGACAGTTGAAATTGATACAAAATGGGGTGGAGCGAAAACTTTCTTTGCATCCGAGGGATTAATTTTGCTGCGTGCATCAGGCTCTGGTAAGCTGTTACTTTCAAGCTTTGGAGCAATACACGAAGTTATATTGGGGGCAGACGAAAAATCTGTGGTTGATACCGGTCACTTTGTAGCATTTGATGAAGGTATCGGATTTAGTGTTCGCAGAGTAGGTGGTCTGAAATCAACATTCTTCAGCGGTGAGGGTCTGGTTGTAGATGTTACCGGTCCTGGCAGGGTCCTGATTCAGTCAAGATCAACAGACTCGTTCCTTGGCTGGCTCATACCAAAATTAATCCCTCGGATGCAAAGAAAGTTGATAGAATTACAGACAAATAAAAATCTAAAACCATGAAGAGATAATGGAGCTTATGCAGACAAGTGTTTATGTCGGAGCAATAATAGCATGTTATTTCATTGGCGCAATTCCCTTCTGCTATATGATTGGGCGGCTCATTGGCGGTAAAAAACTCACTGAGATTGGGGATAAAAACCCTGGTGGATGGAACCTTATTTTTAATGTTTCAAAATTCTGGGGAATCATAGGTACCATGCTTGATGTCGCAAAGGGTTACTTTTCATTTTTTCTCGTTATTAAATTTACCGGAAATTGGATTGTTGCATTGCTTGCGGGATGTGCATGTGTTTTGGGCCATAATTATTCTCCCTATCTAAAGTTTTCAGGAGGAAAAGGTATTGCCGCAATGCTTGGATTCCTGCTTGCTATCCAACCTTTAACAGTTCCATCATTTGCAATAGGGATATTATTCGGATTGTATGTACTAAGGAATATGATCTGGGGAGTTATTCTTGGAATTTTCACTGCTTCAATTTTCCTTGGAATTTATTACCAGATAGCTTATTACCAGGACCCTTTGATTTATATTGCACTGGCTATAATATTAATTTTAATATTGGTTCCTAAACAAATAAACAGGTCAATTAAACTATCCAAGAATTTTCAATTCAGAAAAGAAGCCACAGTAAAGGATCTTTTTACACCTAAAATAAGATAATGAAATTACAGGCTGACGCAAATTTTAATAATTTATTTTAAGATTGGGATTATGAATTTTTTTTATCTTCAACCTTTCTGATGAAATCATCCCAGTAAATTATATATCTGCTATGGGTCCCTTCTCCGATTTTCTCCTTTTCATCATAAGCTTCTACTTTGAATTTCAATTTAAGCCCATCTATTTCCAGAAGCTCTGATTTTGCAACAACTTCCATCTCTACAGGCGTAGCGGCAATATGTTTTATTTCAACTTTAGTTCCGACTGTTGCATATCCTTTTGGCAGACAGCTGTCAACCGCATTAATTGAAGCTTTCTCCATAAGTCCAATCATGGCCGGTGTTGCAAAGACACTGACAGATCCGCTTCCGTATTTGATGGCAGTATTCTCATAAATGACTTTTGTCCTGGCTTCACCCAGCATTCCGATTTTTAAGTTAAAATCATTCATATTTGGCCCCTCTCCTGCTTAAATAATAAGATTAAAAAATAGTAAAACATAGGTGATTTTAATCTTTTTACTATATTTTTACTATACGCTGTTTAATAAGCATAGAGCTTACCATAGGGGCGATGTGAATGAGGGGTCAATTTTATAAATTGCTTTGGATCAATATTGCTGATTTCACTATTGCCGAATTTAAAATATTCACAAAATTTAAAAATATATTCTTTTAAAATTTCTCTGTCTGCAGCTTTGATTGATGATTTATTAACTTCTCTGCCAAGCCTATAGTCTTCAACTGCTCCTCGTATATAGATTGTACCGCCGTGCATTCCTGTTCCGACATAGTCACCGACAATGGACTGACGGGTGTTAATTTGATTATTCTTATTGTTTGCTTCATTTATGCCCGCTTCATTTATGCCCAGAACTATTATGATTCCGCCGGCCATATATTCTCCAAGAAAATTTCCGGTTTTTCCCCCAATGATTATTGCTGGTATTTTCTCAAGGTAGGATTTCATGTGAATTCCGCTCCTGTAACCTACGTTTCCTTTGATATAAATCTGACCTCCTCTCATTGAATATCCCAATATGTCCCCGCAATCACCATGTATTATTATCTCTCCGGAATTCATTGTATTGCCAACACCATCCTGACAATTTCCAAAAATTTCAATCTCAGGTCCATCCATAAATGCAGCAAGATCATTACCCGGGGTGCCGAAAATATTAATTTTAACTTTTGCCTTAATTCCATCTCCGATATACCGCTGGCCAAGTATATTTTTTAATTCGATGATTGGGATTTGGCTGCTGCATTCGCTGCCGGCAAGAAACTCCCTTATTCTTAAGTTTAAATCCTTGTAATTCAATTTATCCGAATCTATTGTAAGGATTTTTTTTCTGAAGTTTTAACTCCAGCCATCTTTACACCTCGATTCCTTCACCTATTACCAGGTGTTTCCTGTAATCAGCAGGCAGCTGTATTATTCCGAAGTCTTCCCTGGCAATATTTACGGTAACACTGGAAATGTCAATTTCATTGCTTATTAGCCCGCAGTAAATTCCGGCTCTTTCTATACTGCCAACAAGAATAATCCCCACAATTTTGTCATCTTTTATCGTAACTTTCCTGTAAATGTCTCTCTCAGGATTAAACTGGCTAAAAACTTTTACACCTTTGTTAGTTTTATCATCAAGGTTATTGAGCCCGACAGATATCGATGGAATTCCGAGAATCTCAATGGAATTCATAAAAAATCCTCCCGGG
>JAMCQQ010000405.1 GCA_023379515.1 Actinomycetota bacterium | reverse complement strand
TAGTCACAAGTGCCATAAGAGATAATGATCCGGTAATGGTATTTTTACCAGCACGAGTGCTTGGCAAGAAAGGCATAGTTCCGGAAGAACAATATAACATACCTATTGGTGTTGGTGAAATAAAGAGGGAAGGTACAGATATCACAGTAATAGCTACGGGTCATCTGGTAGCCGAAGCATTAAATGTCTCTGAGAAACTTGAAACAGAAGGTTTATCTATCGAGGTGTTGGATCCGAGAACATTACTGCCTTTAGATATACCTTTATTGAAAGAATCTATACAGAAAACAGGTAGAGTTATAATAATAGATGATTCTAATAGAACCTGTGGTTTTGCATCTGAGGTTGCAGCATTTTTATCTGATCAATGTTTCGATTTTCTTAAAACCCCAATTAAAAGAATAACCAGAGCAGATGTACCGGTGCCTTTCAGTCCAATATTAGAAAAACAGGTGCTTCCTGGTGAGGCGCAGTTGATTGATGAAATTTACAAGCTAGTAAAAAAATAGGAGAGGAATAAAAATGATTGAAAATTTTTCCAAAGAAAAATGCCTTGATATATATAAATACTTAAAACTCGGACGCAGATTTGAAGAAAAAACAATAGAGCTAGGTAATAATGGAGAAATTCCAGGCTCGCTGCATGCTGGTATTGGAATGGAAGCTATAGGAGTTGGTATAAGCCTGGCATTAAAAGAAGGTGATTTGACATTTAAAACTCATAGAGGACATCCATATATGATTGCAGAAGGTGCTGATATTAGATACATGTTTTCAGAACTTATGGGCAAAGGAAATGGCCATAATAAGGGTCGAGGTGGTTCTATGCATCTTGCAGGAATATCAGGTGTCTTAGGAAGTACCACTCATATGGCAGCAGGAGCTGCATTGGCTTTTAAGCTTAGAAAGGAGAATAGAGTTGCTGTTGCATATTATGGTGATGGAGCGGCAAATCAAGGTACTGTTCATGAAGCTATGAATATGGCAGCTATCTGGCAGCTGCCTGTTGTATTTGTCTGTGAAAATAATCAGTATGCTGTCACTACTTCAATAAATTATGCATCTCTTCTAAAGAACTTAAGTGAAAGAGCTTGTGCCTATGGTTTTCCAGGAATAACAGTAGATGGTATGGATGTTATAAAAGTCTATAATTCAGCATCACCATTGCTTGAACAGGCAAGAAATGGTAAAGGCCCGGCTTTATTAGAGTGTAAGGCATACCGTTTTCTGGATCATTCCATAGGAACCGCAAACTTAAAATTGAATTATCGAAGTACTGGTGAAATTGAAGAATGGAAAAAAAGAGACCCTATTATTAATTGGTCCGAAAGATTAATTGAGAAAAAAATTTGCACTAAAAACGAGCTTGGGGAGATAGACAGTTTGGTAGAGAAAACAATTGACAATGCTGTGAATTTTGCACGAAACAGTAAATTACCGGAACCTGAAGACGCTTTTAAGGATATGTATGCAACCAAATATGATGGTATTCCGCAAAGAGGATGGTAAAATTACAAATTTTTTAACAGGGATAGAAAAATGAATAATTTTAAAATAATCGATCCTTATTTAGATAACGAAATAATTGAAGAAAAAAGATTGCATGGGTCCAGAAAAGTAATTGCTGAACATTTAATGAGCAGTTATAAAAATAAAATACATGCGTCGATGTTCAGATATATTGAAATTGAAAAACTAAGAGTTTTTACTAACAAAATAAGAAAAGGGTCAATTATCGATCATTTCATGAAAGCTGTTGCTTTATCCCTTAGTGAAAAACCTGAACTGAATGGAACCTTTGATGGTGAAGTCTATAGGATTTTTAAGCATATAAATTTATGTTATGCCGTAAACACCAAAAGAGGATTGGTTACTCCTGTCATAAAAAATGCAGACCTTTTATCAATTGATGAATTCTGTAATAAGAGAAGGGAGCTGATATCACTTGTAATGGAATGGAAGCAAGAAAAGAAAGATATCTTGGGGGGAACATTTACTATCACTAATCTGGGAAATTTTGGTGTTGATTTCACGTTACCTATTATAAATCCACCCCAAGTTGCAATTTTAGGAATTGCCAGAATGTGTAAACTTAATATTACCTGGGATCTATCTGAATCGCCCACAGTAAAAGAGTTAATGCCAATTAATATTACTTATGATCACAGTGTTATTGATGGCGTTGGAGTATCGGAGTTTGCTCAATTATTACAAGATAAAGTTAACAATCCGGACAATTTATGGAATAGCATTTGAAAAAAATATGGTGACTATTTGACTTTATATGAAAACATGTCTCTACGAAAAACATTTCTTTTTGGTAGCGCTAAGGATGTTCCAGTAGAAAATATTATTTCTTTTTATGATTTTGTACAAAATTATAAACTTAACTAGTTTTTTATTATCTCACAGTTGTTAGTAAAAAAATTAGCTAGAATCTTTCCAAAATGTATTGAAATTTATAAAAATATTTATTATTATGTAATACATACTATTAACATATGA
>JAMCQQ010000404.1 GCA_023379515.1 Actinomycetota bacterium | reverse complement strand
CACCTTTGTTAATAACATCCTTTATGTACTTCTTAGGAAAGCCGCTACCACCATGAACAACTAAAGGAATATTTATTATATTTCTAACCTCATTCAACAAATTAAAATTTAAATATTCCTCACTTTCACCTAGATGAACATTCCCAAAAGATATAGCCAATGCATCAATACCTGTGATATCAACAAAATTTTTTGCTTCTTCAGGATTAGTAAATATACTAGCCATTTTTCCTAATGAGGGAATTTCTTCTCTTAGTGGCATTATGCCTAATTGTGACTCTACCGAAACATTAACACTATGCGCAATTTCTACAACATTACTTGTTATTTTTATATTATCTTCTTACTATCTTTTTTTATTGTATATTATCATACTTTTCTTATTTTTATATTATCTTCAAATGATAAATGTGATGTTTCTAACATAACTGATGTAAAACCACTTCTTATTGCCTCAATTATTAATGAAAATCCATTTGCTTCATTTAGCAAAATAGCTATAGGAACAGAAGATTTTTCAGCAGCAATTCTTGCTATTTTGCCAAAATATTCTATTCCCATATGGTCTGAACCCAAACCATACGGGCCTGTTAATATTATAGCTGGAGATCTGCTCTCTTCCGCTGCTTCTGCTACTGCCCTTATTGATTCAAGATTCCAACAATCAAAACCACCAACTGCATAATTATTTAGTTTTGCATCTAACAATATTTCTCTCATATTAACTAATGCCATTATTTTATCTCCTTATAATTCATAATATTTCTTTAATAGCTTTAATAATCTTATCAACTGAAGGCACATATTCATTTTCAAGAATAGGTGAATTTGGAACTGGTGTGTTTGGAGCAGTTACTCTCTTTATTGGTGCATCTAAGTAGTCAAATGCCTTTTCTCCTAAAACAGCAGAAACTTCTGAGGCCCAACTACCTCTACCATTATCTTCATCAACTACTACCAATCTTCCAGTTTTTTTAATCGACTTTATTATTAAATCTTCATCTAACGGCACTAGGGTACGTGGATCAATAATTTCCAAATCAA
Organism: Actinomycetota bacterium; assembly: GCA_023379515.1. The sequence continues at coordinate 5,549 of JAMCQQ010000404.1, read as the reverse complement.
TTCCTTCTTTCTTTAGAACTTCAGCTGCTTCAATTGCTTTAAAAACCATTAATAATTTTGCTAAAATAGTTACATCTTTACCTTCTCTTTTAATTATTGCTTTACCAAAAGGTATTAAATATTCAAACTCTGGAATTCCTTGTTCAATAGATTTTGCACCTTCTTCTTTTCTGGCACCCTTAGCACCGCATAGCAATTTATGAAGGAAAATAATTGTAGGATATTCTGATCTAATTGCTGTCTTCATCAATCCTTTTGCATCATATGGATTTGAAGGAACCGCAACTTGCAATCCTGGAACATGAATAAAAAACCCTTCAGGACTTTGTCCATGCTGTGCTCCTCGCCCACTAGCTCCAACTGGAGCCAATATTGTTAAAGGCATCTTTACTTTACCTCCAGACATATAGGTTATTTTGGCTGCCTCATTTACTATTTGGTCCATCATACAGAAAATAAAATCTCCATATTGTAAATCTACAATTACTTTCATATCAGCAATTGCAGCTCCAATTCCGCATCCTGCAATGGCAATTTCAGAAATAGGTGTATCTATAATTCTTTCATGTCCAAATTCTTCCACTAAACTAAGATAGATACCCTGTGATCCACCAGTACCACCTTCTATTCCGATATCTTCACCAATACAAATTACTTTTTTGTCTTTTCTCATTTCTTCTCTAATAGATTCTCTAACTGCTTCAACTATCGTTTTACTACTCACTCAATTTTTTCCTTCCGTCTCATAATAAACATGCTCATACAAATCTATAGGTGATGGGTTTGGACTAATTTCAGCGAATAATACAGCTTCGTCAATTTCTTTTTTAACCTTTTTTTCAATAATATCGATTTCCATTGATTCAAAAATATTATCCATTAGTAATTGAGAGCGATAAAGTTTTATAGGATCCCTGGATATCCACATTTTTACTTCCTCAGCAGACCTATATTTTCCTGGATCACTTCTTGAATGTCCCAAAATACGATAGGTCTTATACTCTAATAGAGTCGGACCGTTACCTTTTCTTGCTCTATCTATTGCTTCTTTCGCAGATTCGTAAACAGCAATCACGTCATTTCCGTTCACAGTAAATCCTTGTATACCATAAGAAGAAGCTCTCTGAGAAATATTTTTAATTTTCATTGCTTTCGAAATGTGTGTTGAATAACCATAAAGATTATTTTCGCAAACAAAAATAACTGGAAGATTTTTAATGGCTGCTAAATTTAATGCTTCATGAAAAGCTCCTTCATTTGACGCTCCGTCTCCAAAAAATGTAACAGTTACATTATCATTTCCTTTAAGTTTACAAGCTAAACCCAAACCACATGCAATAGGAATACCAGCGCCTACAATTGCTATTGATGTAACTGCACCGACATTAATATCACCAATATGCATGGAACCGCCTTTCCCTTTACAGCATCCAGTTTTTTTACCAAAAATTTCAGCCATTATACTATTTATCGAAACTCCTTTAGCAATACAACATCCATGAGGTCTATGAGTACCAATTATATAATCATCATTTCTTAAATTAGAACAAACACCAGCTGATATAGCTTCCTGCCCATTATATAAATGAAGAGTCCCTGGTAATTTTCCTTGAAGAAACAGGTCAAGGATTTTTTCTTCGAAATAACGAATTTTTATCATTACTTCATATAAACTTAGTAATTTTTTTTTGTTCAAATCTTTATTTACCATTACTTTTTTTAAATTAATATTCATGATATATTTTTAACTGTTTTATATGTTAACATGTTAACATAAGTTAAATTTAAGTCAATATTTTTTTAAAAAAATTATTATTTACTGTAATGCTATCAAATTAGTTTTTTTCAGTATTATGAAAAGGATAAAACAATATCACATGATAAAAAAAGAAATGATAAGGTTACAAATTATAGAAAGGCTAATTAGTGAGGCAATATAAGTAAAGTAGTCTTAAGCAACAAGACCAATTATTCCTTGTGTTATTCTGGGAGAAATATTGGGGTTCCGGTGATTTTACTTTTAAGTTCTTTTCTATAAATCTTAAAATTCTCCCAACTTACATTAGGTGGAATAAAATGATCGGCAAAGGGAATATAGCCCCCAAATTGAATTAATTCTTCAAGATTATTAAGTTCTCTGACAATATTTTCCCTATCTTTGGATAAAGTGTTCTTATCAAGTCCTCCCATTATTTGTAGTTTAGGATATTTCTTTCTAATCTTAAAAATATCATTGCCTGCCTGAACCTCGAATGGATACATTCCGGTCATTCCACATTCTAAAAAAAGTGGTATGAGTTCAGCTACATTACCATCCGTATCAACCATAAAATGATTCATTCCCCTGCTCTTTAACGCGCTTATGATTTTTTTATAGGGCGGCATCATAAATTCCCTGAATAGCGAAGGGCTGATCAAAGAGCCGTTTTTACCAGACATGTCCTCCCAGAAGAAGACCACATCCACTTCAAAATGCTTCATGATTTCAGATGAAAGATCAAGCCAGAAATCAACAAGAAAATTTATAATTTCTTTTAAAAGAGCAGGCTGGTCATAATAAGCAAAAAACAGATTAACATCTCCCATTAAAAACCTTAAAGAACCAAAAAATCCCACAGGCCCGCAGAATAAACCTAATGGAAATTGTCTATTTGAATATTTAATCTTTAGCTCCTGAATATCTCCCTTTAGTCTTTCCTCAAAATTATATCTGAATCTTTCCTCTCTTACTATTTCCCAATCTTTCTTATTCTTAACCGGCCAGTCCAGAAACTGCGGCATAGAAGAATCATTCTTGTATATTCTTTTTTTAATACCATCTTTATCAATTAACTCCCTGTGCTGGTCATCTTCTTTTAAAATTTGGGGTTCATATTTAGGATAAATCCAATAATGAAAGGGGATTAACTCAATCCCAGAGTCAAAATTGAAAAAGTCGCTGACATCCAAGTCGCGAATTAAATTTTCATCCCAGCTGGTTACTGGCCAATGACCTGAAGTACCTGCAACAGCTTCGCCATAAGTAACCTCTTTAGTCAAACCATATTTCATAGGCAGTCCCTCTTGATACCATCTTTTTATCGTTCCTCCCCAGTATCCAAATTCCCAATCCAGAGTACGAGGGGCATCTTGAAAATTTAGAATCCTTAAAAAAAGTTCACGTGTATTCATTTCTTTTTCTCCATTTGTCAATGTCATTTAAACACAATTTTTTATAAATTTTATTTTAAAAAGATAAACTCATTTTTTACTCATATTTCTCCCAGAATAACACAAGGTGCACTGTCCGTTGTCTTCACAATAAGGGGAATAACAAGTACTCTGAATATATTCTTGTTATATTCTGTCAGATTAACATCCTCGATGAGCCAAATATGATGACCTTTGCTATCGACTTCCAGCATTTTAAGATGAAAGTCAATTCCCTCCTTAAGGTGTGAGGGGCTAACAGCAGCTGGTAAATCCATACCTAATGCGTAGTGCTATGGGAAATTCTTACGCAGATAATCAGCAACATCTGATGAAAACGCTGGATTTTGATTACTCCAGTATTCAGGCTGATTTCGGTAAATGTTAAATCCTGTTCGAATAAAAAGAATGTCTGCTGCATCAATAGCAGACTCATGCTGCTGAAGATCGGATATTTGGATTAGTTCATTAGGATTCTTGGGAACATCTATTAACCTGGAGGATTTGAATACAAACTCATTTATATCAAACTGGTCTATACTATCAGCATCTGGATAAAAATGTGCAGGTCCGTCGATATGTGTACCTGAATGATTATGTATTGTTAATAAATGAGTCGTCGAAATGCTATCATTTATTCGCTTTACCTCCACTGGAGGATTTTTATAAAAAATAGGCGTATCAACAGATAGATCGTAAGAAAGTTTTACAAACCGTGTTTTATATTCAATCGAATTCATACTATATTATCTTTAATTTATAAAGCAACATTACTTCAAATTAACTTTTTTCAGTACTTCAGAATTAACAACAAATTGAGGTTTTTTGCCTTCAAGAACATCTACAGCATTACTCATAGACAAATATGCCATATCTCTCATAGCCTCATATGTGGAACTTCCTATATGTGGAGTAGTAATGACATTCTTCATTTTGAGTAATGGGCTACTGACCGGCGGTTCTGACTCAAATGTATCAATTCCTGCACCAGAAATTAAATTTGATGTCAAAGCATTGCAAAGTGCATTTTCGTCCACTACTGCTCCTCTGGAAGTGTTGAAAAAAAGTGCAGTTTTTTTCATCAGCTTAAACTGTTTTTCACCAATCATATGTTTTGTCGAAGGATTCAGAGATACATTTACTGATACAAAATCAGAATTCATTAATAGAGTATCCAAAGAGACATATTCCAGATTATAACGTCTTGCAAAGTTTTCATCATGTTTAAGATCATAGCCCATGATGCGCATACCAAATCCCATAGCACGTTTTACTACCTCTTTCCCAATATATCCTACTCCGATTACTCCAAGAGTTTTACCTGCAACAGATTGACCAAATATCCTTGGCCATTCTCCTGATTTAGTCGCACAATCCGCAAAAGGTATTTTTCTTGCCAGAGCCAAAATCAGAGCAAAAGTTAAATCTGCTACAGCTGGTGCCATAACTCCGGGGGTATTAGTGACCACTATGCCATTTCTGGTAGCAGAATCAACATCTATATTATCAATACCCATTCCGCAGCGTGATATCACTTTCAATTGATTTGCAGATTCTATTACCAGGCTTGTGACTTCATCTGAATCTGCGATTAAAGCATCTATATCTTTTATTTTTTTTAAGAGATCTGCTTCTTTCCACCTTGCATCTGAATAGTCAAGTTTAACCTTATAGTTTTTTGCCTTAATTTCTCTTTCGATATTATCAATAACATCCTGATATGGAACTACGGTTATTAAAAATGTCGACATAAAACTCACCTGTTTCTATCATAGTCTTTGGTATTCTGAAGCTCTTTTTCGTAAACTCTGTAAAGAAAACGCATATCCTTACCTATTATTATTAGTCTTGCTCCCAATTCAATAAAAGGTACTGCCTCTTTTGCAAAACTTACTGACACCATAGCAGATAAACCTGCATTTCTAGATAATTTGATCATCTTTTGAAAATTTTCAATTATTAATGGATTTTGAATATCATCTGCAAGTCCTAGAGATTGGGCTAAATCTCTTTGCCCTAAAAGAACAGCATCTAACCCTGAAACTTTTAAGATTTTTTCAAGATTGTTCATACCCGTTTGACTTTCAATTAATACAACTACGATAGTCTCCGCATTAGCTAAGCATATATATTCACTCTGATCTACTATTTTATAACTAGTTGCTCGATTGGTTTGAGCTATACTACGAGTTCCTTGAGGATAATATTTTGCTGCTTGTACCATCTTTACAGCTTCTTCTGCTGTCTCTATATGTGAAATAATTATTCCATCGGCTCCATCATCCAGCGTTTGAGAAATCAAAGTGCTGTTATTTTCGGGTATTCTAACCAGGCAATCTATTCCCACACTCCTGGCAGCA
>JAMCQQ010000403.1 GCA_023379515.1 Actinomycetota bacterium | reverse complement strand
CTTCTCTAAAAAGTACTTTATCCAAACTTCAACCATATCTGTAATCTTTTTTGGATCTCTATCTGCAACGGCAAGTATTTTAAATCCCGGAAGATCATTGAGATGGGAAATTAAAGCTTTACCCATTTGCCCTAAACCTGCGATGGCAACATTAATGGATTTACCTTTCCTGGCAAGCTCCTTAATTTTTTCATTTAAGCCCAGCAATGAAAAACATCCTTTTAAACATGGATATATATGGAAAATTTAAATAGCAAGCTACTCAAATTATCTGCCAGCCAGCAGCAAGTATTTTTCAGCCGGTTACATTTTAGTAACAGTTATTGTGTACAGCTATTGTGCTGCAATATTTCTAAAAAATGCATTCTTTTCCGCTTCGTTATATCCAACGGCACTTGCTTTTCCAAAGTTTTGGGGCCATGCCGGGAAAGTCGTTACAATAATATTGCTTCTGCTTATATTAAGCAGTGAGGGCAAAATCCTTGCAGCCTGATCTATCGATATATTTGACCATACAAACTGACTCAGGAATCCAAGGAATTCACCCAGGTTCCCGGAACTTACCATTCCCCTTTTCTGAACAAGAAGATCTGCAATAAGCATACCAGCCTGATGTTCCCTTGCAAATGCTCCACCACCGTAAAGAACCCTGCCGTGTCTTGCCCTGGATAGTGCCAAAGCTTGTGCCCCATTTAGTGCCCATGTGCCCTTGTTCAAAAAGCATCCCGAAAAACTGTCAGCAATATTTTCCTCAACTGTAGTGGTAACTCCCCCAAGAGCATCTATAAGAGGCTGAAATCCGTCAAAATCAGTTATTACGTAGAAATCAATTTTCATGCCTGTAAATTGCTCAAAAGTTCTTACGGCAAGATCGTTGCCGCCAATAGCATGAGCTGCATTTATTTTCTGCTTGCTGTGACCCGGAATTGCTGCCCATGTGTCACGCGGTATTGTTACTATGTATGCCTGATTGGTATCAAGGTTTAAATGTACAAATAAATTCTGGTCGGTTCTGCCATTTACTCTGCCGCCCGGTCTGCCCATTCCGCTGTCATCACCCCAGATAATGAAGTTGACCTTATTTCCTGAAGCAAATCCTGAACCGGTTCCGGTTATTGCCCCGCCGCCTGTTGTGGTCGTAGTTGTAGAGGCAGCTCCGGCAAATGGAAGGATCCCATATTTTGAGCAAAGATCCGCAAATTCCTGGGAATGAGTAAACCCGTCAACTACTGCCTGTCTTGAAGTTCCTTTATTTAATTTTGAAACCCAGGAATTAAACCCTGTAGCATCGGGTTCCCTGTCAAAAAAAGCTCTATATAAAATAGTTACAAATGTTTCGTTATTATAATTTTTTTCGGTAAACTCTGCACTGAAAATAAAACCTTTGGCAACATCTGCCCCTGTCTTTGTACCATCAAGTAAGGAATCGACCCACTTGTTCAAGCCATCCTGGTCGGGCTGCCTGTCCAGACAGACCTGGTAAAAACGTGAAACAAATTGCTCGACCTGTGCACCGTTCCCTGCGCTGACATATGAAGGTGAAAGAAGTGCAACAAGCACCAGAACACATACAAAAACAAATATATATTTTATCTTACTTTTTATATTGCTGCCCAACCTGCTTTCCTCCTTTTATTTTTACTATTTTAAAAATAATTTTTTTTCATTATACATTTTATTTGAAATATATGAAATCATAAAAATTACATAGCTAGCATCTAAAATTTCGTGATAAAAAATAAATTGATAAGCCAGGATGGGTATTGAGAAAACCATTTGAAGGCTTAAGCGGGAATGGTTCCTCCTCCGGGAGGGGAGCAAAGCCTGAAAATGAGCTGGCTTTTACTCGCCGGGGAAAAGACGGCGTGTTTTTGAAATACCCATCATGGCTCTTAAAATTTTCCTTTATTGCTATCACGAAATTTTAGATGCTTCCAATTACATATCATTGGTGACCCCGAGCTTGTTTGTAACATGTATGCCAAGTCTTGTTAAAGCAAAATCATATTTGACTGGATCTCCTGGTGAAAATTTTTTAAATGCTCTTGTTATCTCAAGGGCAGTGTTGAAATCTGCCTGTTTTCGCTCAGTCAGCTTATATGACAACGAAATCCTGTGCATGTGTGTGTCAAGCGGGATTATAAGCTTTGATGGAGAAATGCCGCTCCATACACCGGGATCGACCTCGTCCTTTCTTATCATCCAGCGCAGGTATAAATTCATTCTTTTATATGCGCATTTCCCATTTGGAATAGGTACAAGACTATTGTGACCTTCGCATTCTCCTGCCCGAAGCTTTTTTATAAAACTCAAAATAGAAGGAAGCATTTCTTTGGATTCGTCAAAGTCTGCAGTAAAGCATGAATTAATTGAACCATACTTTTGGAGTATTTCGCCTATATTGAAAAGAAAGATTGCCAGTTCTTCCCCGGTAGTAAATCTATGCTTGAACCCTGCAAACATCTTTTTCAATATCAGGACCGATGTGCCGGCTATTGCTGAGGCAGGGCCAGGGGAAAGCTTCTCCAATACCAGCGCGACACTTTTTAGAATTTGAGTAACTTTTCCATAAGCCAGAGAGGCAGCTACCAGTCCCACAACTTCCCTATCCGCGTTATCCTCATAGTTATATAAAAATTCCAAAGGGTCGGGATGAATATATTTCTTATTGTTATATTTTCCATACAATTTCTCAAGCTGGTCTTTGTCCATAGTTAAAGCAAACCAATCCCCTTATGTTTTGATTTTATCTTTTCAGCCAGTTCATCAAGCAAAGCAAGATCAGAATCTTTTGGATAACCTTTTACGATTACCGGACCGATTATTTCAGCACCCAGGCTTCCAAGAATTTCCGCAGTTTGCTCAGCTGCCTTGGTACTCCATCCATAGGAACCAATAAGCGATAAAAACTTAACTTTAGGTCTTAAAATTTTTACAAGATATGCTGCAAAAATTGCTTTTGGATGGGGCCCTGTTAAAACTGTCGGTGTTCCGAGCACTATAGTCGCAGCATCAACAAGGGACATTGCAAGTTCGCCTATATCTGCATCAGCCAGATTAAATGCCTCAACAATGATACCCTTTTCAATAAGTGAATTAATAAAATACTGCGCAATCTTGTCTGTGCTTCCATGCATTGAAATATATGGAACCACAGCAACATTTTTCACTTCTTCCGAGGCCCAGTCATTGTAACATCCTGTAATGAAATCTTTGTTTTCGTGCAGCGGCCCATGGCTCGGAGCTATAATATCTATTTCAAGATCCTTAATTTTTTCAAGATTTTTTCTGATGCTGGTTCTGAAAGGCATCATGATCTCGGCAAAGTAACGTTTTGCAGGCCTATAAATTTCTTTAATATCTTCCAGAAACAGACTATCAGCTTGATAATGAGAGCCCATAAAATCACATGTGAACAAGATCCTGTCTTCCGGAAGATATGTTATCATTGTTTCGGGCCAGTGCACCCATGGCGCAAAAATAAATCTTAAAGTTTTATCACCCAGAGAAATCTCCTCACCATCCTGGATAACAATAAATTTCTCTTCAGGTATTAAAAGTAAATCCATCAGCTCAGACTTGCACTTTGCATTTGTCACTACTTTTGCCATAGGATATGCTTTCAGTACATCGGGGATTGATCCGGAATGATCCTGTTCTCCATGATGGGATACAATATAATCAATTCGGGTAATATTTAGATCCCTAAGATTTTTAAGAATTACTTCAAGCATAGACGGATCAACAGTATCAATCAACGCTATTTTTTCACTGCCGATAATAATGTAGGAATTATAGGTCGTGCCGTCAGGAAGAGGGATCAGCTGGTCAAAAATCTTCCTGTCTTTATCTGCTGCGCCAACATAAAAAATATTGTTTTTTATCTTTTTTTCTAACGTAAGCTCCTCCTTTATTAAAAAAGTCAGCAAACAAATACCATATTGATAATTTAATAACCAGGAAAATAATCTTTTTTGATTTTATCACTTTCTATTCCGGCTTTGTTCAATATATCTTCCATTGATTTAACCATATTAATTGGACCGGAAATAAAATAAATTTTTCCCGGAAAATCAGGTGCCGTCTTTTTTATAAGTTCAATATCACAGGTTTGCGGACTTATAATATATATTATCTTTAAATCCTGATTTTTTAAAACCAGATTATCCAATTCCTCTTTAAATACAATATCATTGTTTCTATTGCTGTAAAATAAAAATATCTTCATTTTTCTCAATTGTTTTTTGAAATCCAAATCCAGAAGAATAGATCTGAAAGGTGTAATTCCTATACCTCCAGCAATAAAAATATAGCTTTTTGCAAAATCTTTTACTACAAGTTCACCCTGCGGCATTGACGCAGAAATGTTCTGTCCGATTTCCATTTTTAATAACACTTTCTTAAATGAGCTCGAAACCTCACTGGCAAATCTTGTTGTTATCATTATGTCTTTTTCAAAAGGTGCCGACGATATTGTAAAAAATCTGCTGATGCCCCTGCTATCCGGATTTTCATGCGGTAGTGTAAAATGCATATATTGGCCCGCTTCCCATTTAACAGGAATTTGGGGTTTAAAATAAAAAGATGTTGTATCCGAAGTTCTTACAACTTTGTTAAATAAAGTAAGAATCATTAAATTGCCCTTCCAAAAAATATTATTTCAGATTGATATTTTATAACAATTTTGTGCTAATATCACTATCTCGGGTAATAATGTTAGCATCTAAAATTTCGTGACAGCAGTAAAGGAAAATTTTAAGAGCCAGGATGGGTATTTCAAAAACACGCAGGCTTTTCCCCGGCGAGTAAAAGCCAGCTCAGTTTCAGGCTTCGCTCTCCTCCCGGAGGAGGAACCATGCCCGCTTAAGCCTTCAAATGGTTTTCTCAATACCCATCCTGGCTTATCAATTTATTTTTTATCACGAAATTTTAGATGCCGCCGGCAATAATACAGTCAGTTTGGATAAAGTACTTTTTAGAGAAGTTGATTAAAAGGTGTTAAACATGGATAAATAATTTATTAATGTGGTAATCCTCTATTTGAGATTTCCTTATACCGGAGTACTAGCTTAAGCATTATTCTGCAGTAATTTTTTACACCTACCGGTTATTTTCTATTGCTTCTAAATCCTGCATTAATCTATTAAAAATTATAGCTTTCCTGAATTTTCTGTAAATTTCTTTTTTATCTGAATGTTTAACTGCGTTATTTAATGTTTTAATCAAGGATTGATAATCATTTTTTTTACTGTAGATTTTTATTAAAAGATCGTAAGTCAAGGAACTTTTTGTTCCGATTCTGAGATTTTCATTAAGACAATTCTCTGCTATGCTCATTTCATTCTTCTCTAAAAGGGCCAGGGCTCTGATTTCATTCTGTCTGATAATTTCATTTATATCCATTTGTAATTATACTTTTTGCAATTATATAAGTTGAACATCTGTGTCTGAATCTTTAATAATTTCTTTTGCAATGTCTAATTTGACCATTTCTTTTTCTTTATTGGTATAAAATTTCAGTTCACCTATTATTTTGTTATATTTCGAAATATAAATTTTTTTTCCGTTGTATTTATTGATATATTTAGTCAGATTTGTCCTTATATCTCTTATGTCTTTCTGTATCATATTATCAAACCCTTTATAAATATTTTAATGAATTTATTTAACTACTATTATTAATATCGGAAAAAAATTAAAAAACTAAAGCACCAGTTAAGTTATTTTATAAGAATTTTCCTAAAGGTTGTCAGTCTATGCACTTACAGCCGCAGTACAATTTAGTTCTTTTTTAAGAGTAAGCAGCATTTTTTTATTAATTTGCGAGACCCTTGACTCAGTTATATGCATTGATTGCCCGATTTCCTTAAAATTCTTACCCTTAAAATAATATAGAAAAACAACTTTTCTTTCCTGAGCAGTAAGCTTGCCTATGGCTTTTCTGAGAAATAGCTTATCCTGTACTTTTTCTGCAAAGTCTGCAGTTGCAGTCATATATAAACCATCAGTACAATCATCAGAAACTGAGTTGGTCGCCCATTTTTTCTCGTAAAAATCAGGATCATCTGTTGATAACATTACAAACTTATCATTTTCCCAGTCTCTGAAATAATTTCTGGCTTCATTATTCTGTAAGTTATTTTCTGAAGGATCTTCAAATTGATTTTCATAATTCTCATTATTATTTTTGATTCTTGACCTCTGAGATCTCGAGATCCAATCTTGCTTTCTTACTCCATCAATTATTGCGCCCTTTATCCTGTACGTTGCATAAGTTTCGAATTTAATGTTCCTTTTCAAATCAAATTTTTTTATTGCATCTATAAGCCCCAGATATGCATAATTTTCAAGATCCATGATATCCACTGTTTTGGGCAATTTGGTATAAACTCTACTAACTATACCCTTTAAAAAAGGAATATATTTTGAAATTAGTCTATCTCTATAAAAATTATCTTCTCTTTCTTTATAAGTTTTCCACAATATTGTTAAACTGCCTTCCATAAATCTCACTCACTTACTAATTTAATAATAAATATCAACTAGTTAAAAAACTTACTTAAATAGATATGTACATTATTTTACTAAAATATTTAATTATTTGTCAATACTTTTAATAAAATAAAATTAATAATATATATTAATAAAAATTATAAGTATTGTTATATATAATTGTATAACAATTATTAATAAATATTTTTATACAATTTATAAAATGGAATTATAAAAAGATTAAGGCTTTATTCGAATTTAGAAATTATTGGAAGCGATACAGGATCAGAAGGTACAAATCTTTAAAATTATTTATGGGCAAAACCGAATCGGGTATTATATTTTTTATTTAATAATCTAAATAATACCATTACTATGGGAATTTCAATTATTGCTGCTGTAAAAAGAACATAATTTATAGCAGATTTACTAAAATATTGAGCCATGTAACCGATTAGTGGTTGAAAAACAATTGTCCCCATAATCGCTGCTGATAATATTGTCCCAAGTATGCTTCCCGAAGTATCCGGATCTTCATGAACAGCAAGAGCAGTAAGAAGAGGAAAAAAGCTTGCATAGAAAAAAGCTATCAGCATTAAAAATGCTATTTTTAAATATAATATAGGCAGAAAAGTGTAAAAGATAATACTTGCAGCCCCTGCGATGCTCCCAATCGCGATCAGGCTTATTTCATTGCTTCTTTTTATCAGCTTTCCTGCTAAAAATACCCCGATTGCTGAAAATATCCAGAAAAATGAAAGCAATGCTGAGCCTAAAGACACAGGAATATCCAGAAATGTTAAATAAGTTGTAAGCCAGGCTGAAAGACCTGATAATATTCCGATATATAAAAACATCGATATGCATGCAAACATTACTATTGGATTTCTAAAAATATAGGATGTATTATTTCCCTTTTTAATTGAACCCTGTTTATTCTTTAAACTTTCAGCCTCATACGGCCTTCCGACATATAAATTGGGGGATAACTTCCAAAAAAATATTATCACTATAAGAAATAATACTGCAAAGAATATAAAAGCG
>JAMCQQ010000402.1 GCA_023379515.1 Actinomycetota bacterium | reverse complement strand
AGTCGCAATCTTGGGTGGCGTGAACCCTTCGGGTGGATTTGGTGCTATTTCTGGTGTCGTTTTAGGAATAATTCTTTTACAAATTATTTCAAGTGGATTTAACATTATTGGTTTTAGTGCCTTTTTTAGAAATGTTATCTGGGGTTCTCTATTACTTTTCGTCATGGTTGTTACATTCTTTATTTCAAAATATCAAAGTCAGCAAAAATTAAAATAGATGATCATTTTATTTAATTGGTATCTAATAGGATGTTTGGGCTGTATTTAAACCTGAAAAAGGAGATTATAAATGACATCAAGAGAGAGGGTTTCAATGGCATTAAACCACAAAGAACCCGATCGTGTCCCTGTGGATTTTGGAGGGTCTGTTGTAACCGGAATTCATGCATCAGCCCTTCACAGATTGAGGAAGACGCTTAATCTAAAAGATAATGTTGTTAAAGTATATGAACCTATGATGATGCTAGGTTTAGTAGAAGATGATGTGATAAGAGCGATTGGTGGAGATGTTATTGGCTTGAATTCACCTAGCACTTTACTCGGATATCGAAATGAAAATTGGAAACCATGGAGGCTCCCTGATGGGACTGATGTCCTAATAGGAGAAGGCTTTACATTTAAAAATGGTTCTGATGGTGCGATTTATGCTTATCCCAACGGAAACACCTCAGTACCGCCAAGTGCTAAGATGCCAAAGAACGGACTATATTTTGATAATATTATCCGACAGGAAAATTTAGCTAATCACGAGTTTAATGCACGGAAAGATTACGCAGATCAATATACTATATTTAACGAGGCAGATTGTTATTACTTTGACCAGACTTCAAAATTTCTTTATGAAGAAACAGATTACGCTATTTTTGGGAACTTTTTTCTTGGTGGAGTAGGCGATGTTTTTCATGTACCTGGTGCATGGATCGAACATCCAAAGGGTATACGAGATATTCAGGATTGGATAACGGCACATTATGATCATCCAGATTATGTAAAAGAGTTCTTTGAGATGCAAAAAGAGGTTGTACTTAAAAATTTTGAGCTATATCGTCAAGCAGTGGGTGATCGTATTTCGGTAATTGCGATAAGTGGGACTGATTTTGGCACACAGATTGGTCCTTTTATTTCACCCGATACATATCGCGAGTTTTACAAACCTTATCACAAAATATTTAATGAATGGGTCCATAAAAATACAAATTGGAAGGTGTTTTTCCACTCTTGTGGAAGCATTATTGATTTTATAGATGATTTTATTGAAGTTGGTGTTGATATCATAAATCCTGTTCAATTTTCAGCATTTGGAATGGATTTGGAGACATTAAAGTCTAAATATGGTAGTAAGATTGTATTTTGGGGTGGTGGTATTAATCCTCAAACCACACTTCCATTTGGAACGACGGAGGAAGTAATTCAGGAGACAAGGAAAAATGTAAGCATTTTGGCTAAAGGCGGAGGATTTGTATGTGCCGGTGTCCATAATATACAAGCCCCAACTCCTGTTGAAAATATTATTAGCTTCTTTAAGGCTATTAATAATTAATTTATTAAAATATTTGGATTACCATTTTATTATTTTAATAATTTTTCGGTAAACTAATCTATCTCATAGGGTAGTTAAAAGAGAGAGTTATGTCAGATAGCGAAAAACAATTAAATGAACTTTTTAAACCGATTGAACTGAAAAAGCCTGCTGATCTAATTTTCGAACAGATTGTTGAATTAATATCTTCTGGTATATTGAAAATTGGTGACCAGCTACCATCAGAAGAAGAACTTCAAAAGCGTTTTAATATAGGACGAGCGTATGTGAAGAAGGCATTGGGTAGACTATTGTCGATTGGTATGCTTAAGGTCAATGGTGAAGGTGAAATTATTGTTAACAACATTGCAGAGAGGACTCAGAGCGGACTTCCAAGCAGAAAAAATCTTGAGATAATGGAATTCGATGTGGATAAAATAAAGAATAAAAATTATAAAATTGGTTTTTCTCAAACAACTCTCGATCACCCTGCTCGCAGATATATGGATTCGAGATTTCATGAATACGCAAAAAAGGTGGGTGTTATTGGAATTACTAAGGACGCAAAATGGTCTACTGAGAGAGAAATTTTAAATGTTAGAGATTTAATCTCTCAGAAAGTAAATGGAATTATCATTAGCACACACTCTGGTCATAAAATAGAACCTGCAGTGATTGCAGTGTCAAATGCTAAAATTCCAACTGTAATTTTTACTAGCGGTAAGCCAGTTGGTAATTGGCCTTTTGATATTTGGGCATGTACAGATGAATGGCAACAGGGAAGGATTGCCGGATATTATCTATGTACGACGATCGGTGGCATTGGGAAAGTAGCTCAGATTCAGGGAACGCTTGAATCGAGTGTTACTGAAGGACGAAGAGATGGATTATTGACTGCTCTTGATGATTTTCCGGAAGTGGTAATCGTAGCGAATATTAGCACGAACTGGCAAAGAGATCCTACAACAGAAGCAACATTTCACCTGATTGCTGACCACCCTGATCTTAAGGCTATAGTTACTCACTGTGATGAACAAGCAATAGGTGCAGTTATTGCAATTAAAAAAATAGGAAGGCATAAGGGGTTGAATAAAATATACTTATTTTCTGTTTCTGATTGTCAGAAAGAAGCTTTTG
>JAMCQQ010000401.1 GCA_023379515.1 Actinomycetota bacterium | reverse complement strand
TGAGCAGTGGCAGGCCGATGAAAAAGAAGCAGAAGACGATATCCAAGCTGGAAGAGTTACGAAAACAAAAAATATTGAAGAACTTTTTACTAAAATAGATAAGTAAGCACATCTTTTATAGATTTAATCTGGAAAAATCATAAAACAAATCTGGTTTAATCCGGAATAGTATCATCACGAACATGGCAAAAAAATAATAAAACAGAAATATAAAACGATTCAAAAATATTATGGGTTTAAAAGAAAATATTCACATAGAAGCGACTAATACTTTTATAAAGCATTATAAAAAGCTTGACCCGTTATCAAAAAACAAGGTCAAAGAAACGCTTATTCTTTTTCAGAATGACCCTTCACACCCATCTTTAGGTAATAAAAAGATAACAGGGCAGAAAAATGTTTATGAAATCAGAATATCCAGGAATTTCAGAATTACCTATTCAAAATATGGCAATACAGTAATATTGAGGAAGGTTGGCAAACATGACATTATTTCAAATCCATGAAGTTTAAAAGGTTCTTTGTTTAGAAACTTTTTAAATTAAAAGAAGCCTCTATCAGCTTTGAGTTTGTTTAGATGATCTCTTGCCTTATCAGTAAGAAATATTTCAAACAAATCCTGCTCCTATAGTTTTTTAGAATCAAGCTTTGATATTTTTCCTTCTGATAAGTCTTCCAAGCCTTTTTGAACATTTTCAAAGGCTTCTTTATTTTGAAAAAGCCAAAGTTCCGAAGCCGGGATTTCAGCAATAGGCTTTAGCAATATTTCTCCCCTTGTATTTTTATATAACCTGACTCTATTAAACCCCATTGCAAGTTCACCAATAGTGAGTCTGTTTCGGTTGTCAATTGTTCTAGTATCTATTTCCTGAAATTCATCATTAATTTTTATAGTATTATTTTTCAAACTAAACACCTCTTAAATAAAATTTTATTATAAGAATAACATAAAACCCATTATGGGTCAATGGGAGAAATCTTAAAGAAGTACAGTATTGGTATTGATTAATATATGTCTTCTATATAATAATATTTATAAATGGATAAGAATAAAATAATATCAAAATCTAAATATGTCTCAGGCCTGCAATGCCTCAAGTACCTCTGGTATCTTATTAACGATCCCGGAGCTATCCCGCCATTTGATGAAATCACGCAATTTCGTTTTCAACAGGGGCATGATGTGGGAAATCTTGCAAAGTCCCTGTTTCCGGATGGTGTGGAGATAGAGCATTGTGTTGATATTGAGGCAGAGCTTGCCAAGGCAAGAGAGATGACAAACCTGGCTGCCGCTGCCACTGAGCAAGCTGTGGTGACTGCCACAGACGCTATGAGACACCCTCTCTTTGAGGCAGCCTTCACCTATAAAAACACATTTTCACGCGCGGATATTCTTGAACCCTGCGGTACGGATTCATGGAATATAATAGAGGTAAAAAGCGCCTCGTCAATAAAGGATATAAACAAGCATGACATATCATTTCAGAAATATTGCTATGAGGGTGCAGGCCTTAAAATAAACAAATGCTATCTGATGTATCTGAATAAAAACTTCATAAAGGATGGCCCAATAGATCCACATAAGTTTTTTATGATTGATGATGTAACGGAAGAAGCAAAAATATTACAGCAAAATGTTGAGCAGAATATAGGTTTAATGCTTGAAGCAATAACAAGTGGTTTATGTCCGGAAAATACTATCGGTAAAAATTGCTTTAATCCTTATGACTGTCCTTTAAAAGAAATATGCTGGAGCAATCTGCCCAAAAATAATGTTTTTGAACTCTATAGGGGCAGGGAAGCTGCATGTTATTTTTATCAGAATGGAATTATTGAAATTTCACAAATAAACGAGACTTCAATGCTGAGTTCAATACAGCTTATGCAATACAGAGCTGTAAAAGAAAACTGTGAAATTATTGATAAGGACAGGATCGGACGATTTATAAAGAAACTCAAATATCCTTTATATTTTCTTGATTTTGAGACATTTGCCACTGCAATTCCGTTATTTAACGGATTGAGGCCATACCAGAACATTCCATTTCAATTTTCATGCCATCTTATGCAAACTCCCGATTCAAAACCTGAAAGCTTATATTTTCTAGCAGGAGACGATAAAACTGATCCAAGGACAGGTTTTCTCGAAAGTTTAAAAAAAGCCCTGGGATATGACGGGATGCAAAATGAAGTCAAACAACACAATACTTCATCTCCCGGCTCAATTCTTGTTTATTACGAACCATTTGAAAAGAATATTCTTAAAGAACTTGCAGTAGTATTTCCGGAACACGCCTGGTGGATAGAAAATGCGATAGACCGGATTATTGATCTATATGAGCCTTTCGGCAAATTCTACTACTACAGCTCCGATCAGAAGGGGAGTGCCTCGCTTAAAAATGTATTGCCTGCACTTACCGGAAAAAGCTATGACGATCTTGAAATACAAAACGGCCAGATGGCAAGCCTAAAATATCTTAATATCACTTTCTTAAAGGGTGAAACAGTGTCGGATAAAGCTCATGTGGAGAAAATAAGAAAAGATCTGCTTGATTACTGCGGTCTTGATACAGAAGGGATGATTTATATTTTAAGAAAGCTTTACAAAATTGCGGAGTAAAAAAAAATAATATCCATTCAGATAAAAAATTGTACTTTATAATCAAACATGTTATCATTTGTAATCACTGATTACAAAAATAATAATTAAGAGAGATTTGATAAAATGAAAAAAATCAATGAAAGTAGTCCTGTTGGGATCAGGATACCTAAGACAGTCAAACAAAGATTTGATAAATATTGTGATCTAAAAGGGCTTAGAAAGAGTTATATTTTAAGCAAAATAATTGAAGAAAAATTAGCAGAATTTGAGGAAGATGAAGAAGATT
>JAMCQQ010000400.1:1585-4581 GCA_023379515.1 Actinomycetota bacterium | reverse complement strand
GAAAGATTTCTCATTCTTGTAAAAAGCCAGAAAGGTGCCTTTCCGCCATGCAGCGGCAGGGTTATAGTTCCGGTTTTCATATAATCATCATTATTATTATTGTTACTTCAATCAGGTCTTCGGGTTAATGGCACAAAAGCAACATCACTAATTTTTATCTTAGAGAGCTTGCCATTTTTCTTGATAATTTTTAAAAGAACCTGATTCCATCCCGCAGGTCCAGAAGGAACTATCATGATTCCATCATCCTTAAGCTGATCAATTAGAGGTGGTGGGACTTCTTCAGGTGCAGCAGTGACTATAATTCTGTCAAAAGGAGAATGTTCCTCCCATCCGTAATAGCCATCTTTACTTGCCAATGAAATGTTTTTATATCCCGAAAGTATTTTTTTTGCTCTTTCGTACAAAGGAATAACTATTTCTATACTGTAAACCTTTTTTACGATTTCAGCTAACATAGCTGTTTGATAACCCGAACCTGTACCTATTTCGAGAATAGTTTCGTCTCCCTCAAGCTCAAGGCTTTCAGTCATAAGTGCCACAATATATGGTTGTGAAATAGTCTGGCCATATCCGATTGGGAGGGGCCTGTCATCATAAGCATAAGGATAAGAATCTTCACCCACAAAATTTTCGCGGGGTACTTTGCCGAAAGCTTCAAGAACTTTCTTGTAGAGATCCCTCTGGCAATGATCTGTTCGGTCACCATTTTTTTTTCTCAAGCTTTTAAAATCAATTCTTTCTTTCATCATCGCTGATGGTTTTATACCAATTTTTTTAAGATTTTATGCTATAATATCTTGTTTTTAAAAATAGTTAAAATGCTAAATTAAGTCATTGAGAGAATAAAATAATTTTAATTAATTATATCATCAAATTTAATATTTACTATTTGGCATAAGCTCAATTACATAAAAAAAGCCAATGGATAAAAATCAAATTCAAAACTTAAAGCTGGCCACCACTCTGACAAATCTGGCAGAAATCTATAAACAGAAAAACGAAAGTCCCAAAGCTGCCATAGACCTCAATATTGCCGCAAGAACAATAAGAGACTACCCCGGAGATATCTTCGATGCATACAACCGGGGGTTTATTGCAAAACTTCCGGCAATCGACGAAACGGTATATAAACTCATAGAGGAATTCTTTAAAACCGGCAGGATAAAATTATATGATGAAATAAAAGGGCAATATTCTGACGAGCTGATAAAGTTTATAAGGATAAGCGGATTAGGTAAAAAAACCATTTTTAAACTATATGAGGTGCTTGGTTTAAAATCAATGAATGATTTACGCGAAAAAGTGCATGACACCGGTATATCTAAATTAATTCTTGAAAAAACATCTCTTGATGCGGAACCCATAAATGAAATCCAGATAAAAAGACTGATTGATTCTTTAGACTATTATTCTTCGATTGATGGTTTAGCACCCAGAGGATTTGTGGAATTTTTTACAGAAAGCATGATGTATGAATTTGGCAGAATAAAAGAAGTAAAGAAAGCTGTATTTACAGGTTCGATAAGAAGGAAAAAATCATTTGTAAGAGATATCGACATCCTGTTGCTGCCGGAATTCAATATGGGCCAATACGACAGTATAAAAAGCGAAAAATTATTAAAGAAATTATCCAGTCTAAGCTTTATAAATGGACTGACAGCAATAGATTCTAGACCGGACAACATCAGCGGCAGATTTAATACGACTCTTGGGATTGATATGGAAATTATAATTACATGCTCCAAATCATGGTCTCTTGATCTCTTTTACACAACAGGCAGCAAAGAACACATAAAAAAAGTTGAAAAAATAGCAAGACAAAGGGGGATTTTTAACGAAAACTCAAACAGGTTGGAACCGAGAGGCTGCAGACAGGGAGACATCATTGTATCAGATGCTTCCATTGATCCTGCAACCGGTCTTGGAGGTAATTCTGATGAAATTATCTATAAAATGCTTGGTCTTCAGTATATACCACCGGAATTAAGAGAAAATAATAATGAAATTGAACTTGCATTGAATAAAAGGCTTCCGGAGCTGATAAAGATGGAAGATATAAAAGGTGATCTTCATGTCCATTCACAATGGAGCGATGGCCTGATTGATTTTGATGAAATGACTAAAAAGGCAAGAGTTTTTGGATATGAATACATCGCAATCAGTGATCATTCAATGAGCAACCTTTATGGCAAGGGTCTGAATGAAAAAGGTGTTACCGAAAAGATTGAATATATAAAAAATCTAAGAGAAAAAACCAAAGTTTTAAAAATTCTCATGGGTGGAGAAGTAGATATAAAATCCATAGGCAAGATGGATTATGATGAATATATACTTAAACAGATGGATGTGGTAATAGGCTCCATGCATTCTAATTATACAAACAACTGCCAGGAAAATACTGCAAGGATCATCAGCGCCATTGAAAATAGCAATATTGATCTTATTGCTCACCCTACGGGTGTAGTTTTTGGGGCCCGTGCCCCATATTCGCTTAATATGGATCAAATTATTGAATCAGCAGCAGCATATGATAAGGCCCTTGAAATAAACTCTTATTTT
Organism: Actinomycetota bacterium; assembly: GCA_023379515.1. The sequence goes on along the minus strand of JAMCQQ010000400.1, from coordinate 2,019 downwards.
GTAAGGCTTGACCTGAATGAAGATTACTCCAGGAAGGTAAAAGAAAGTGGCGGTAAAATTACAATAAATACTGATTCCCACAGGCTCAATAATCTGGATATGATGAAACTGGGTGTGGATGTGGCAAGACGAGCCGGCCTTGAAAAAGAAAATGTCATCAATACGATGACTCTTGAAGAGCTTATGAAATGGAAGAATAAAACTGCCCGCGATAAAAGGTAGCTGCTGCTATTTCTCATAGTATTTAAAAACTTTTTTCCTGTTAAAGTCAGGAATGAACAGGTCCTCTTTGGAAAGTGAAATAAAATCCTGGGTCCAGCCATTTTTAAAACCCAGCTTTTCAGCATAATTTACAACTTCCAGGTATTCATCTTCATTTATTCTTCTCGAAAGCTCAGGAAAATTTGATGCATTATATTCAGGAATGCCGGCCA
>JAMCQQ010000400.1:0-1575 GCA_023379515.1 Actinomycetota bacterium | reverse complement strand
ATCTGCCGCTGATGTTGTCCGGTCTAGAATCTATTGCTGTCAGTCCATTTATAAAGCTTAGACTGGATAATTTCTTTAATAATTTTTCGCTTTTTATAAAGTTCAGTGTGTCCCTGGTCCCATTGATGTTGTCAGGCATAACCAGAAGTCTTATCAGGAGACCTTTGGTTGCAACTCCGTTACGACTGATCTTTAGATTACCAACCTGTTTGTACATTTCCACCACAGACTCCCTGTTGTTCCTGACATAATTTTTAATACCTGAATATTTCTCTGCAGGTAAGTCATTGCTGTATCTCATATCCGGCATGTAAATATCAACGGTGCCTTCAAGTGACTTAATGATTTTTGGATTATCATAGCCCCCGGTATTGTAAACAAGCGGGATATTTAAACCTTTTTTTCTTGCAACAGAAACAGCATTTAATATCTGAGGTATCCATATTGTTGGCGAAACCAGATTAATGTTATGGCATTTTTTTGCCTGAAGCTCAATCATCAGTTCTGAAAGCTCTAAGATGCTCGTATCAGTTCCGCCAGGTTTCTGGCTTATCTGATAATTCTGGCAGTAAGCACAACGCATATTGCAATGTGAAAAGAAAATGGTACCAGAGCCAAAATTGCCTGAAACAGGTGGTTCTTCACCGTGATGGACCATTGCGGAAGAAACTTTGGCTATAAAACCAGCATTACAGAAACCTGTTTGGCCGGCATTCCTGTTAATCCTGCACCTATGAGGACAAAGCACGCATTTTTTTAAGTATTTATCTAACAATTTCAAAGATTTATTTAAGCAATACATTCTTATGTATTCAATATAAGAAAGTGTTTTTAATTAAGGTTACTGATTACATTATGATTAATTACCTCACAAGTATTATTTTCTAATAAAATCCCCGGAAATTATTTTATAATAAAATCCGCAGAAGAAATAGCCGGAAAAATGATAAAAATTCCTTCCAAGTAGGGATATTAAAAAATTTTTTGTTCTTTACTTGACATTCATTTTAATGATACTATAATTGTATCAATATAAAAGATTAATAAAAGCTGTGTATTACGTTTATTTAACATGGAAAATATTCAGGAATTTAATATTGGCTGGAGCATAGCCGGATTTAAAAAAATAATGACAGGAGATAGAAAGAGAGGATATTATGTTAAAGATTGAGGGAATATCCAGAGAAGTTCTGGATAAAACAGAGTGGGTTGCTATTGTAACACAGGGAGAAGACGGGCCGCATCTGGTAGCTACATGGGGAGATTATGTAAGGCAGACAGGAACAGTGGATGATAAAATTATTATTCCTGTGGGTACTTATAGCAAAACCGAAGAAAATTTAAAAAATAATAAAAATATACAGCTTCTGATTGTATCAAAACAAGTACAGGGGACTCACGGTCCAGGCCAGGGATGCAGATTGCTTGGGGAAGGGGAGATTCAGAAAGAAGGAAAAATTCTAGAAAAAGTAAAAGAAAAATTTTCATGGGCAAGAGGGGCATTGATTGTAAAAATAAATGAAATTAATACTTTACTCTAAATTTAATATTTTTATTATTTTTTAAATTTTCTTC
>JAMCQQ010000399.1 GCA_023379515.1 Actinomycetota bacterium | reverse complement strand
CGCTGGCTGCCTTGAGGATTGCTTTCTCAAAGAGAAAAGTATTTCTGAGTATAAGTCTAGCTCTGGGTGCTGTTTTGGGTTTATTGGGAAGTTTATACTTCTGGTTACCAGCAATATCAGAAAGCAAGCTGATGAAATATGAGACTGTGTATAACTTTGGAGAACATTTTCCTTACTTTAGGCAATTTCTAATTCCATTTTGGGGATATGGAGCATCAATTCCAGGAATAGGCGACGGAATGTCTTTTTACTTAGGGACAGCGAGTATTTTAGTAATTTTATTGGGTTTAATATCCGCGGTACTTTTTTGGAATAAATATCTAGGAAAACAGAAAGTCTTAATAATTTGGTCAATTCTTTCATTATTATTTGCTTTATTTATGATGAATAACAAGTCAACTTTTATTTGGAAAAGCGTTCCGCTTGTGCCTTACTTTCAATTTCCTTGGAGGTTTTTAATTGTTACCACCTTTGTTATTCCTGTGTTTGTTGTTTTGCTTGAAAAAATCAAATCTTATCAAATTTTATCTTTAACAATTATTTTATTTACGCTATTTTCCAGCTATCAGTATTTCCATCCCCAAGATTTCTTAAGGAGAACTGATCAATACTTTTTAGCTAGATATATACCGACACCGGTTGCTCAACCAGTATACTATACCCAAAATGAAGAATATCTAAGGTTGCCTAAAGAGTCACAAATGCGCCCTGATAAAAATTTTCCTCTAGCTGTGGCAGAAAATGCTGATATCAAAAACTCCTCAATAAATAATAATTTAAATTTTGATTTTCAAGTTGAATCAAAAGATAAAGGATTATTAACTATTAACAAATATCTTTTTCCTGGATGGCAGGCAAAAGTAAATGGAAAGTCGGTGCCGATCCTGTCGGGTTATCCGTATGGGCAAATTACAATTCCGTTAAAACCTGGCAGTAATAAAGTTAATATCTTTTATAATGAAACAGGCACAAATAAGATTTTAGATATAATTTCGTTGTTAGCATTTCTTTCTGCTTTATATCTTTCTCTTAATTTAAGTTTTTTGAAATCACCTCGGGGTAACAATATAGTAAGCAGGTAATCCATCCTTCATATAAATTTTTGTTAACACATTATCGATTTCTGAAATATTGCTTGGGAAACTCCATGGACTTCCTATGTATAGTGTATCCTTATTCCAATGGTCTGTCTGCCAGTTGATATACCTGAAAGAATACTTATTAAATTTATATAGTGGAGCTTCTTTTGTACCATTAATTTTGGGTTCTGTCTGATAAATATGAGGGTCATAACGAGAATAAAATAATAAGTATAAAAAGAGGTTAGTAACTTGATATGGCCCATCAGTACCTCGCCTTGTGTCAAAGACAACCGCCTTGTATTTATTTTGGTTTTGTACGACATATTCTATTGCTTCTTTGGCGCCTACGTCTATGGATTCGCCTCTGACCCTTGGGTAATAAACATTAAAAGATAAAAATGCATGGATAAAGTTGATAATTACAAGTGCTGAGAATGACCCAATGATACCCATCTTAAGGTATGGCTTCGGCAGTTTTTTGATAATTGTAAAAAAGCGGATTGCACCTAATATAGAAATAAGAACTAAAACTGGGGCGATTTGCAGTACGCGGCCAGAGTGTTGTTGATTATTGGTTATAGAATCTGGAAATATTCCTGTGAATAACCAAATTACAAAAATACTCTTGTAAGGAATTTTTTTATGAATAAACTCAATAATCCCGAGCAATACGAATGGTAATTCAAAAAGATAAAGTAATCCTAAACCAAAAGAATTCTGAGGAGTCATACCTAAAGAGTTAAGGAAAATAAAATCCGGCTGGAAATAGCTAAGATATCTTTTTAGCCAAAAAAATATTAATAAGAAAAAGTCTGGGATAGAATTAACTGGCCCTATATTAATATAGCGTAAAAATTCGATATCCTTAGAAAGAAGCACCATTCCGAGTCTTGTATTAGCTCCTTGAAAAATAGACACATAAACAAGAGGAAGGCCTAAGACCGTGCAAGTAATGAGAAATATTAATGTTCTACCCCAGATACTTTTAAGTTTTTTTACATTAAATGCTAAAGCAGTTATAATAAAGACAGGAATAAAAAGCCTCGGAGCAGCAGCAGTATACATTGTTAACATTAGAAAGAATGCTGATAATATTGCCCAAAAGCGAGGGCCATCCAACATCTTCATAAAAAACCAAATGCCCAATAGGATGAAAGTACTAGCCATTAATGGTTCATAAGCAAACCGGGAATAAAAAATGTGCCATGAGGAAAATGCTAAAAAGGTTGTTCCTAAAAGAGCGTGGCGTTTGTTTTTAAAAATATTTAGTAAAAAGAAGAAAAAAATTGGAATTGTCATAGTGCTGATGAGGGCGTTGGGTAGTCTGATGCTGAAATCGTTCAGTCCTAGCAGCTTAATCCCTGGAATCATTAGGTATGTCTGAACAGGGTTTTTATAATCCCCCACAGACTCAAGGGTAACTGGCAAAAATTTTCCATGTTCATCTCTTCCAGTCTCTAAAATTGAATAAGCTGCATTATTTTCTAAACAAAATGTTGACTTAAACCGCTTAATTTTGTTCTCCCCTGTAATTATATTTATAATATCCGCTGGAATTACTGGAATAATAAAACAAAAAAGACGGTTTTCATTTTTATTATTAGGATGTATCTTGCTTATTATTTCCCAACTGGCTATTACACTCACTGATATTCCAAGTAAGGAAAATGTTCGTGCTTCTCTCTATTATGGAAAATCTTTTGTATTTTCTAAACAATAAGCTCTATGAAAATCGGACGTGCAACTATTACTATTTTAATAATTATTA